>JAKDNL010000402.1 GCA_030451825.1 Pseudonocardia sp.
GCGAGCACCCACACTGCCGATCGCCACGACAGCGAGTGCGCCCGCGACGAGGCCGCCCCCCTGGCCGTCGACCGTGGGACCGTCCGACGCGCCGGGTGTCTCGGTGCCGGGTGTCGCTGTGCCGGGTGTGGAGGCGCCACCCTGCGGGACGGTGCCGGGGTCGACGAGCGTGCCGACGGGGGCGGCCGTGCGCGGGACGGCGAACCCCCAGTCCAGCAGCATGCGCGCGGAGTCGACCATCCGGACCGGGCGTTGTTCCCCGCGCATCAGCACCACGAGCAGGCGGCGGCCGTTCCGGTCCACCGCGCCGACGAACGTGTGCCGCGCGGCGTCGGTGAAGCCGGTCTTGCCGCCGATCGTGCCCGGCGTGGTCAGCAGCGGGTTGTCGTTGGCGAGCAGGAAGCCGGGCTTGCCGCCGAACCCGGGGAACGGGGCGGTGCGCGTCAGCATCAGCTGCGCGATCTGCGGACGGGCCACCGCAGCGCGGAACGCGAGCGCCAGGTCGTAGGCCGAGGAGGACATGCCGGGGCCGTCCAGCCCGGACGGCGTCGCGGGCCGGGTGTCCAGGGCGCCCAGCGACCGGGCGGTGTCCTGCATGGCGGTGAGCGTCGCCGGGATCCCTCCGAGTGCGCGGGCCAGTGCCGACGCCGTGTCGTTGCCGGAGTTGAGGAGCAGACCGGTCAGCAGCTGCGTCACCGTGTAGCGGCCGCCGGGGCCGATCCCGGCCCGGCTGCCGTCGACGTTGGCGTCCTCGGCGCTGGCCGTGACCACCTGGGCCGGGTCCAGCCGCGACGTCGCCACCAGGGCGGTGAACAGCTTGAGCAGCGACGCCGGGCGCTCGCGGGCGTGCGGGGCGCGGACGGCGAGCACAGCACCGGAGTCCAGGTCTGCCACGACGTAGCTTGCGACCCCGATCGGAGGCGGTGGCGCGACGCCCGCCGCGTGGGCGTAGCCGCAGACGCCCATCCCCGGACCGCCGACCGGCTCAGCCGGGACCGGAAGCGGTGCTACCGGGACGGTCTCCTCCCGTGCGGGCGGCCCCGGCGGTACGGACTGACCGGGACACCCCGCACGGGTGGCCCGCTCGGGTGATGCCGCCGACGCGACCGGCGCCGGAACGAGCAGCAGCGCCGGAACGAGCAGCGCCGGAACGAGCAGCGCCGGAACGAGCAGCGCCGGAACGAGCAGCGCGAGAGCGACGACGACCGGCACCACAGCCGCACTCCGGGCAACGCGCACGGGACCGGGCACGGCCGCGGGGTCAGACGCTGCGTTCGGCGGCCGCGCGGACGGCGTCCAGGGTCCGGCGCATCCCGTCGGCCATCATGGTCTCCCGGTCCCGGCCGAGCAGCCCGCTCTTCTGCAGCGCCGTGACCAGCGGGTTCGTCTTGCCGACGCTCTCCCGCCAGTGCGTGACGTGGGTGCCGTCGCCGTCCGGCTCCAGGACCCAGCCCCAGGCCGTGCGGCTCTCGGTGACGACGAACGTGAACCTCGACGGCGCCTCGCACTCGGTGACCCGGCAGTGCGTGGACCAGCGGATCCGGCCGTGCCGGTTGCTGCCGACGAACCGCGCGCCCGGCATGGGCCCGCTCGCGTCGTCACGCCACCGACCACCGGTCGCCTCCGGGCTCCACTCGCCCATCCGCGTGATGGCGGTGACCATCTGCCACACCTGCTCCGGAGGACTCGCGATCGTCATGCTCGCCTGGTCCATCGCCATACCCCGTTCTGTCGCACCGTGGTCCCGCCGAACGGACGTTACCGCTCGTTCGGTAGGCCAGCGGTCGGGACCGGTGATCGACCGCCGAATCAGCTCACGGCGTCGTCTCGACGGGTGTCATCGCCCCCGCTGAGCCGTTAGCGTCCCGCGGGGACAGAAACGGGGGCCGCGAGATGGACGAGCGCTCCGTTCGTACGCCCAGGTTGGACGAGCGCTCCGTTCGTGCCGGGCGCGACATCACGGACTGGGAGGCGTTGCGGGCGGCCGCGGTGCGGGCGGCGGGCTCGGCTTACGCCCCCTACTCCGGGTTGCCGGTCGGCGCCGCCGCGCTGTGCGACGACGGCCGTGTGATCACCGGATGCAACGTGGAGAACGCCGCCTACGGGCTCGGGGTCTGCGCCGAGGTGACGCTGGCCGGGCAGCTGCACCTGACCGGTGGCGGACGGCTGCGTGCGCTGGCCTGTCGCTCCGGCGACGGCGCGTTGCTGATGCCGTGCGGGCGCTGCCGCCAGGTGATCTACGAGTTCGGCGGGCCGGACTGCCTGTGCGACACCCCGCGCGGCCCGCGCCCGACGTCGGAGATCCTGCCCGACGCGTTCGGGCCGGCTGATCTACCGTCGGGGCGTCCGTGATCAGGGGTGTCGGCTGGGCCGAGGTGGAGGTGACGCCGGTGCCGAGCGACCCGACGTTCAGCGCCGTCGACGTCGTGACGGCCAAGCGGGACTGCCGGGAGCTGACCGGCGAGCAGATCGACTGGGTGATCGGCGCCTACACCCGCGGCGAGGTCGCCGAGGAGCAGATGGCGGCGCTGGCGATGGCGATCCTGCTCAACGGCATGGACGACGCCGAGACCGCCCGCTGGACCCAGGCGATGATCGACTCCGGGGAACGGCTGGCGCTCGGCGACGTCGGGCGGCCGCTGGTGGACAAGCACTCGACCGGCGGCGTCGGGGACAAGATCACCCTGCCGCTCGTCCCCCTCGTCTCAGCCTGCGGCGCCGCCGTGCCGCAGCTGTCCGGGCGCGGGCTCGGGCATACCGGCGGCACGTTGGACAAGCTGGAGTCGATCTCCGGCTGGCGCGCGTCGCTGACTCCCGCGCAGATCACCGCGCAGCTCGCCTCGATCGGTGCGGTGATCTGCGCGACGACCCCGTCGCTGGCCCCGGCCGACCGCAAGCTCTACGCGCTGCGCGACGTCACCGGCACCGTCGAGTCGGTGCCGCTGATCGCCAGCTCGATCATGAGCAAGAAGATCGCCGAGGGCACCGGCGGGTTGGTGCTCGACGTCAAGGTCGGGACCGGGGCGTTCATGAAGACCCGCGCCCGGGCCGGCGAGCTGGCGGATGCGATGACCGCGATCGGCGCCGCGCACGACCTGCCGACGACGGCCCTGCTCACTGACATGTCCGCGCCCCTGGGCCGAGCGGTGGGCAACGCGCTGGAGGTGGCCGAGTCGGTCGAGGTGCTGCGCGGTGGCGGCCCGGCCGACGTCGTCGAGCTGACGGTGGCGCTGGCCCGGGAGATGTTGGCGCTGGCCGGGATCACCGACGTCGACCCGGCGCAGGTGCTGGCGAGCGGGAAGGCCTACCCGGTGTGGGAGGCGATGATCGCTGCGCAGGGCGGGGACCCGTCGGCGGCGCTGCCGGTCGCCCGGCACGTCGCGACCGTCGAGGCCGAGCGCGACGGCGTGTTCACCACCGCGGACGCGCTGGCCGTCGGCACCGCGGCGTGGCGCCTGGGCGCCGGGCGGGCCCGCAAGGAGGACACCGTGCAGGCCGCGGCCGGCGTGCGGATGCTGGTGGAGCCGGGCGACGTGGTGAAGCCCGGCACCCCGCTGGTGGAGCTGCACACCGACACCCCCGAGCGACTCCCCGCCGCCCGCGCCGCGCTGGACGGCGCCGCCCTGCTGATCACGAACGACCCCGGCGACCGGAACGCCCGCACCCTGGTCCTGGACACGCTGCGCTCCACCTGACCGCTCGCCGGAGGGACGGACAGCGCGTGTCCGGACGAAAGGGTCGGCGCCGGAGGCGGATGACGGAACCCAGGTACGGATCCGGCACGATAGGCGACGATGCGTGAGGATCGACGTCCCCCGACACCCCCTGGTTCAGGGGGGACGCCGTCGTGCTCCGGCCCGCCCGAGAACGCGGGCGAGGTGCCGGTGCCGGTGCCCGGGCCGGTGGTCCCCGGCGAGGAGACGACGGCGCCGCTGGATCGGGTCCGCGCGGCGCCGGACCCGGGGTCGGGGCCGGGGTCCGAGCAGCCCGGTTCGCTGGTCCGCTCGTCGGGCCTGATCGCGATCGCCAGCCTGGTCAGCCGCCTGACCGGCTTCCTGCGCAACCTGGCGCTGGTCGCCGTGCTCGGCCTGACCGTGGTCAACGACTCCTACACGGTGTCGAACACGTTGCCCAACATCGTCTACGAGCTGCTGCTCGGCGGCGTCCTGACCAGCGTGATGATCCCGGTACTGATCCGCGCACAGACCGACGACGCGGACGGCGGAGATGCGTTCACCAGGCGGCTGCTGACCGTCGTCGGGGCCGGGTTGCTGGTCGCGACCGCGCTGGCGGTGCTCGCGGCGCCGCTGCTGACTGCGCTGTTCATCAGCTCCGACGAGTCCGGACGGGCCAACCCGGAGCTCGCGACGGCGTTCGCCTTCCTGCTGCTGCCGCAGATCTTCTTCTACGGGATCGGCGCGCTGCTCGGCGCGGTCCTCAACTCGAAGCAGGTGTTCGGCCCGTTCGCCTGGGCACCGGTGCTGAACAACCTCGTGCTGCTCGCGGTGCTGGCCGTGTACGTGCTCGTGCCCGGCGAGATCTCCGCCGACCCGGTCCGGATGGGGGACCCGAAGCTGTTGGTACTGGGCCTCGGCACGACGTTCGGCATCGTCGTGCAGGCGGTCGTGCTGATCCCGGCGATCCGCCGGATCGGGTTCCGCTACCGGCCGTTGTGGGGCTGGGATCCCCGGCTGACCCTGGCCGGCGGGATGGCGTTGTGGATCGTCGGTTACGTGCTGGCAGGGCAGGCCGGCTACATCATCACCACCCGCGTCGCGACGGCCGCGGACGCGGGCTCTGTTTCCACGTACACGAACGCGTGGCTGCTGCTGCAGGTCCCGTACGGCGTGCTCGGGGTGTCCCTGCTGACCGCCCTGATGCCCCGGATGAGCCGGGCCGCGGCCGAGGGGAACACCCGGCAGGTCACCGCCGACCTGTCGCTGGGCGCGCGGCTGTCCACGGTCGGGCTGATGCCGATGGCGGCGCTGCTGACGGTGTTCGGCACCGAGCTGGGGGTGGCGCTGTTCTCGATCGGTGCCGGCAGCGGGACCGGCGCGGCCCGTCTGGGCGCGACCGTCGCGGCGTCGGCGTTCGGGCTGCTGCCCTACGCGGTGACGATGCTGCAGATGCGCGTGTTCTACGCGATGACCGACTCCCGCACCCCGACGCTGATCCAGATCGGCATGATCGCGGTGAAGATCCCGCTGCTGCTGTTGTGCCCGGTCCTGCTGCCGGTCGAGCAGGTCGTGCTCGGGCTGGCCGCGGCGAACGGGCTGTCGTTCGTGGTCGGGGCGGTGATCGGGCAGGTGCTGCTCGCGCGGCGCCTGGGCCGGGTGCGGACCCGCGAGGTGCTCTCCACGCTCTGGCGGACGACCGCGGCCTCGATCGTCGGGGCGGCGCTGGCCTGGGCTGTCGGAAGGCTGCTGGCCGACGGGCCGCTCGACGGCTGGCCCGCGGTCGGGCAGGCGTGGGTGTTGCTCGCCGTCGGTGCGGTGATCGCCCTGCCGGTGACGGCCGTGATGATGCGCGTGCTGCGGGTCGCGGAGCTGGAAACCGTGTTCAAGCGACTCTCACGCCGCTGACGGGCGTCGTTCCCAACCTCGCACACCTTGTGGTGTCCTCGCACAGGTTCTACCCCGTGCGAGGACACCAGAGTCTGTGCGAGGTGGAGATGCCGGTGGACGCCGCCGCTCAGCAGTGCCTTGCGGCAGGACTGTCGGTGCCCCGTGCCACGGTGCGACCATGACAGCCATGACGGTGCAGGTGACGACGGGTCGGATCTCCGCGGAGGAGTTCCTGTCGCACGACTACCCCATCGGCTCGGAGCTGATCGACGGGGTGGTCCACGTGAACGATCCGGGGTTTCGGCACCAGCGCATCTGCAAGCGGATCGACCTCACCCTCACCGGGTGGGCCGACGGTCCGCAGGGCGGGGGCGAGTCGGGACAGGGCGGCAACTGGGTCCTGTCCGATGGCCATGTCTACAAGCCGGACGTGTGGTGGCTCCCGACCCGCCCGGAGGGCACGCGGCACGACGGCCCACCCGATCTCGCCGTCGAGGTGCGGTCGCCGGGCACCTGGCATCGCGACATCGGCCGCAAGCTCGACGAGTACGGTGCCGCCGGCACAAAGGAGCTGTGGCTGGTCGACACACCGGCCGCCACCGTGCTCGTCTACCGGGCCGGTGGGTTCGACGACGCGATCGAGGTCGGGCCGGGCGGGCAGCTCACCAGCCCGCTGCTGCCCGGTTTCGCACTCGGGATCGACGAACTCTTCGCCGACTGAGCGGCGGCACCCGGACAGACGCCGCACCCCGTTGACAAGGTGCGGCAGCCGGGTGGCCCGGCCGTGCACGAGGCCGGAGGGCCGGAATGCCGGGTTTACTCGCTGTTCGCGCGCTCGGCCCGGGTCCGCGCGGAGAGGCGGTCGACGCGCGGTCCGTGCACCGCGCGCCAACGTGCCGGGTGCGCGTCGGCGTGCCCGGTGCGCGGCGCTGGGCCGGGTGCGCGTCAGGCCGTGGCGGCGGACTCCGCTCAGTATCGATGCTCGCTCCGCAAGCTCCGCTCAGTATCGATACTCGCTCCGCAAGCTCCGCTCAGT
>JAKDNL010000956.1 GCA_030451825.1 Pseudonocardia sp.
TCGCCCGCGTCGACCTCGACTACGTGGCGTGGATGGGCGACGCAGCGGCCTAGTACTCCAGCCGTAGATCGTTATGGCCGCGGGCTGTCGGCCTCTTGACGGCGGTAGTGGCTGGTGCGGGCGTGGTGTTGGTGTCGTCGTCGCCAGTCTGACCATCTGCGCGGGCAGGTCAGAGCGCGTGCAGGGTCGATGACGAGGCGGACGATCAGGCGCCGGATCTCGTTGCAGCTCAACGCGATCAGTCCTGGCCTGTCGTGCTGGTCGTGGTGGTCGCCGGCGGCGATCACGGCCAGCAGGGCGTGGGCGAGCATGGCCAGCAGCGTCCAGCGCCGCCAGGAGGTCCAGCGGCGGAGTTGGTGTTCATCGAGCCCGGTCAGGCCTTTGCCGGCTTGGAAGGATTCCTCGATCGTCCAGCGGCGCCCGGCGACCCGGACCAGTTCGCGCAGCGGGACCGGGTCGGGGCTGTAGCAGCGGTAGAACGCCAACTCGCCGGTGTGTCGGTGGCGGCGGATCAGCAGTGACCAGCACTGGTGATCGAGCGGGTCGTCGCGGTGGGCCCGGTCGGTGTGCTCGATCCAGGCCCACTCGTAGTAGCGCTCGCCCTTCGCGCCGCGCCCGGCCGAGAGCCGCTGCCAGGCTTGTCGGGGTAGGTCGGCGGCGAGGGCGTCGGCACGTGTCGGGCCGGCCTCGGTCGGGATCCGGCGATCTTTGCCGATGGCCAGCACGTAGCCGATCCGCTGCAGCTCGCACTCGGCGCGCAGGCCCGGGTCGGCGCCGTAGACCTCGTCACCGGCCAACCAGCGGGCCGGGACCCCGGCGCGCAGCGCGCGGGTGAGCATCCCTGTCGCGAGCGCGGGCTTGGTCGCGAACTCGATCTCGTCGGGGACTCCGGCGTCGGCGAGGCGCTGCGGGTCCTCGGTCCAGCAGCGTGGCAGGTAGAGCTCGCGGTCGATCATGGCGTGGCCACGGGCGCCGGCGTAGACGAGGTAGACCGCGACCTGGGCGTTCTCAATCCGTCCGGCGGTGCCGGTGTACTGGCGCTGCACCCCGACCGTGGCCTCGCCCTTCTTCAGGTCCCCGGTCTCGTCGACCACCAGCACCGCGTCGGTGTCACCGAGCCGGTCGGTGACGTAGCCACGCAGGTCATCGCGCACACCGTCGGTGTCCCACTTCGCCCGGCCCAGGAAGTACTGCATACCGTGCGGATCACGGTCGCCGGTGTGTTCGGCGATGCTCCAGCAGTTCTTCCGCGGCAGCTCTGCGAGCAGTCCGAGCACGAACGACCGAGCCCGGCGGCGTGTCTCCACCCGGCCGAACCTGCCCGCAACTCGATCGAGGAGCCGGTCGGCCTCCCCGGCCCAGCGTGCGGGCCCTACCCTGTGGCTCACGGCCACCGCTTGATCTTCTGATGTCGACACAACGGACGACGATCACGCGGTGGCCGTCCTATGTCTGAGACCGCCACGCCGCGAGATCACGACTTACGGCTGGAGTACTAGCAGCTCGTCGCAGCCTCCTACTCAGGACGGGGCGAGCGCGCGGGCGCGCGGCCCCACATGGGGAACACCAGCCGCAG
>JAKDNL010000403.1 GCA_030451825.1 Pseudonocardia sp.
GTAGAGCCGGCCCGACCGCGCTGTCCGGCCGACGGCGCTGTCCGGCCGACGGCGCGTCAGCGCGTGCTGACGTCGTGCGTGGTGCCGTCGGTGATGGCCTGGAGCTTGTCCGGGTTGGCGATGTTGTGAACGGCGGCGATGCGGTCGTTGCCGTCGAAGACGAAGGTGACCGTGGCGATGACGCGGTCCGGGCCGCTGAACACCATGCCCGGGCCGCCGTTGATCTCCACGAGCTCGGCGTTCATGTCGGCGGGCGCGACACCCTCGTACGTGACGGTGCCGAAGGCTGCGAACCAGGAGGCCACCGTGGAGGCGCCCACGATCGGGAGCAGTGCCTGCCGGACCTTGCCGCCACCGTCGGTCCACAAGGTGACGTCCGGGGACAGCAGCTCCATCAGGGTGTTGATGTCGCCCCCGGCCGCGGCGGCGAAGAACTGCTCGGCCGCCTCGCGCTGCCGCGACCGGTCCGCGGTGAAGCGCGGCTGCCGGGCCTGCACGTGCTCGCGGGCGCGGTGCGCGGCCTGGCGCACCGCGGGCTCGGATCGCTCCACCGCCGCCGCGATCTCGGCGTGGCTGAAGGCGAAGACCTCCTTCAGCACGAACACCGCGCGCTCGAGCGGGCTCAGCGTCTCCAGCACCACCAGCATCGCCATCGACACCGACTCGGCGCTCACGATGTCGTCGGCGGTGTCGCCGCTGGTGAGGATGGGCTCCGGAAGCCACGGCCCCACATAGGTCTCGCGCTGGTGGCGGGTGGAGCGCAGCCGGTCCATCGCCAGGTTCGACACGATCCGTGCCAGATACGCCTTGGGGTCGGCCACCTGCGAGCGATCGGCGGCCGACCACTTGATCCACGCGTCCTGGACCGCGTCCTCGGCATCGGTCGCGCTGCCGAGGACGCGGTAGGCCACCGAGAACATCAGGTTGCGATGGGTGGTGAAGACCTGCTGGTCGAGGTCTCGGTACGGGTGGTTCACCGACCCTCCCGGACCCGGGTGAAACGGCCGCCGCGGGGCCAGAACGCGCCCGAGGCGGGCATCTTCTTCATGCGGCCGTAGGTCGGCCAGGGCGAGGCGGTCACCGTCTCCTTGTACCTGGCCGCCCGTCGGCCGGTCAGATACATCCGTCGGGGGCTGTCGTCGGGGTGGGTGAACTGTACGACCCCGTCGTTGCGTCCGAGGCTCACCGGCGTGTGGTAGTAGCCGAAGCGGAACGGCTTGGGCCGCTTGCCATTGCGCGCACGGACGATCGACACCGCGGCGTGCACGCCGGTCGGCATTCCGCCCTGGCAGGTGCCGTGCATGACGCCGTAGCCCTGGCGGATCGCGGCCGCGTCGCCCACGGCGTACACGTCGGGGTGCGACACCGACCGCAGCGCGGTGTCGGTGACGACCCGGCCGCGCTCGTCGACGGCCAGGCCGGCGACGGCCGCCAGCTGCGAGACCCGCGTGCCACTCGTCCACAGGACGACGTCGGCGGCGACGCTCTCCCCGCCGGCCAGCTCGACCGCGTCGGGCAGCACCTGCACCACCTCGACCCCGCTGCGCACCCGGACGCCCAGGCGCTCGAGCGCGGCCCGGAGATAGGCCCGGGGCTTCGGGTTCATGGCCGCGCCGGGTTCCTGCCGGCCCAACAGTACGACGTTCAGGCCCGGGTGGCGCTCGGCGATCTCCGCGGCCGATTCGACGCCGGTCAGCCCGCTGCCGGCGACCAGCACCGTCCCGCGGCCGAGCCGGGCCAGCCGGTCGGCCAGCAGCTCGGCGTCGCGGGCGCTGTTCAGGGTGTACGCGCCGTCCTCGACACCGGGCACCGCCGCCGTGTCGGCCACGCTGCCCAACCCGTAGACCAGCGTGTCGTAGTGCAGCACCCGGTCGTCGTCGATCC
The DNA here is from genome assembly GCA_030451825.1 of Pseudonocardia sp. Taxonomy (GTDB): domain Bacteria; phylum Actinomycetota; class Actinomycetes; order Mycobacteriales; family Pseudonocardiaceae; genus Pseudonocardia. The sequence continues at coordinate 1,885 of JAKDNL010000403.1, forward strand.
GTACGGTCTTCGCGTCCGCGTCCACCGCCGTCACCCAACCGCGTACGAACTGCGCGCCCGTGCCCTCCAGCAGTTCCGGGATGCTCATCTCTGCGGTGGGCTGCCCGGTGGCGGTCATGTGCAGCCGCAGCCGCTCGGTGAACCGCTCCTGCGGGTTGACCAGGGTCACCCCCACGTCCTCGCGATCCTTGACCCGGGCGGCGAGCTGGATCGCCGCAGCCGTGCCCGCGAACCCCGCCCCCAGGACCAGGACGCGATGTCGGGTTGCCGTGCCGACCTGGTGCTCTGTGTTCATCGCCGTGTCCTTCTCGTCGCTGCCCTCGACCTGCTGACGACCACCAGACGCACGCTGCCCTCCCGTCCGTGACAGGGGATCGATGTGACGGGCACCACGGCCGCCCCGGCGGTTCGCGGGACACCGGGTGCGCGGGGTCGCCCGCCGCTCGACCGGAGGCGAAACTTGCCGAGCGGGAACCCTTTCTGATACTTTCCTCGCCGGAAACAATCAGAGGGGGATCTCATGGTGGACCGGCGGCAGGCCAACGAGGCACTCGCGGAGGTACGCGGACGGCAGGAGCAGGTGTCGGCGATCGTGTGGCGTCAGGGGGTGCCGGCGTGGCTGGTGGGCACGGCGGCCGCGCTCTACCTGGCGTTATCGGTGGTGCAGGACGTCCGGACCCAGGTCCCGGGCTGGAACGGCCCCTTCCTGAAGTGGGTCGTTCCCGGGCTCGCGGTGCTGGTGTTCGTCGCGATGTTGCTGGTGGTGCACCGCAGGCTCGGGTTGCGGCCGCACGGCCCGGCGGGTCGCGCGTTCACCGTGCTGGGGGTGCTTGCCCTCGTCTATCTGGTGCTGGCCATCGGGATCGGGACCGTGTTGCGGGCGAACGACGTGCCGTGGGATCAGACGCTGTCCGCGGTGCCGGCGATGGTGGTCGTGCTGATCGTGGGCGCGGTATGGCGGGCGGTCGACATCCGGCGCGCGGGCGGGCACCGGTGAGCGCTCCCGCGCAGCCGCCCGGATTCAGCGAGTTGATCCACGCGCCGACCCGGCTGTCGCTGCTGTCGCTGATGTCGGCCACCCGCTGGATCGAGTTCGGGCGGCTGCGGCAGAGCCTGCAGCTGACCGACTCGGCGCTGTCCAAACAGGTCACGACGCTGGAGCAGGCCGGGTTTATCATGGTGCACCGCAACGGGATCGGTCGCGGGAAGCGGATGCTCCTGCGGCTGACACCGGAAGGCATGGCCGCCTTCGAGGCCCACGTCGGCGCGTTGCGGGCGATCGTGGACCGGGCGCCGGAGGAGGACCCGGCGGACGACCTGGACGATGACCCGGACCGGCCCGGGGAGCCGCCGGGCGTCGGGCCGGCGGATGCCGCGCCGTCCGGGCGGAGGGCCCCGCGTCGCTGAACCCCGCCCGGCTCGATCTTCTGGCGGCGGCGCTCGGCGCGATGCCATAGTCCAGGTCTCGTGCGTCCCGCTCACGAATCTCGTTGCGAGGATGCGCTATGGACGAACGGAGGTACGTCGTGGCTCTGCCTCGCCGATCACCTGGCTGGTGGCTGCAGTTCCTGGGTGTCGCGCACGCTGCTGTCGGGGCGGTCGTGTATCGCGCCGCAATCGGCGACATCGCCCGGGACAAAGTGATCAACTCCGTGCCTGACCACGGGGACAAGGCCACCGCGTTCTGGTTCATCGTCACCGCGCCCACCCTGTGGCTCGGCGGACGGCTCCTTCGATCCGCGGAGTCGACGGGCGACGTCGACGCTCAACGAGTCGCGGGCATCGTCCTCACCGCGACCGGGGCTGTCGGATCGGCAGCGATGCCGTCGGTCAGCGGATTCTGGGCCGTGGCCGCGGTGGGAATCTCTGCGCTCCGACGAGCAGGCGCTGGAGGCGGCCGTCCGAGCCGACGACCTTCCCGGTAGGGACCCCGTGGCGGCCGAGCCGCAGGACCTCGTCGATGGCACGTCGGACGTCCACCGCGCGCGGCCGCACGGTGGATCTCGTGCCAATGTGGTCGACATGAACACCCCACGCACCCACTACGTCACCACCACCGACGGCGTCGCCATCGGTGGGACCGTGCACGGCCGGGGGCGGCCGATCGTGTTCCTGCACGGGGGCTTCGGCGATGGCGACCTCGACTGGGACCGGCTGCTGGGACACCTGACCGGCCGGTTCACCTGCCATCTGCCGAGCATGCGTGGTCGTGGCCTCAGCGGCGACCACCCCGACCTCAGCCCAGGCCGGCAGGTCGAGGACATCCTTGCCTACGTCGACAGCATCGGGGGACGTACCGGGCTCGTGGGCTGGTCCGCCGGCGCGAACCTCGCACTCGCCGCGGCAGCGCGGTCCGCCGCGGTGGACGCGGTGGCCCTCGTCGAATTCCCGATGCGGGGCCTGATGGACGAGCAGGAGCAAGCGGATATCGGCGACGCCATCGCCCGGATGGGCGAGCTGGCAGCCGAAGGCGACGTGACGGCTGCGGTCCGCGCGTTCGCGGGTGGGCCCTTCAACGACGACGAGATCGCCGTTGCAGAGGACGCCGGCTACTTCGAGGCCGCGGGCCACTACGTCCCGCACGTGCTCAACCAGCTCCAACAGGTGATGGCGTACGCCGGCCCCACTCCTGCGGATCCCGCCGTGCTCGGCGCGATCTCCGCCCCGGTGCTGGCGCTGCACGGGTCCGAGACCATGCCCTTCTACCACGCCAGCGCGCAGCACGTGGCCGATCACGTCGCCAGCGCACGGGTGCGCGAGATCCGTGGCGCCGGGCACGCCGCCCCGCTGACCCACCCCGAGGCGCTCGCCACGGCACTCACCGAGTTCTTCGCGCCGGCCCAGCAGTCGTCCTGACCCAGCGGGTCAAGGCACGACCGGAACACCTATGCCGACCGGCGGAGTCGCCAGAACTCATCGCCGTCCATCTCATCCCATCCCGTCCCGCACTCATGGAGCTTCCGTGCGGCGGCACGACACGAAAGCTCCCTGAGCGGGCGGAAGTCAGCCGGTTCGTGCGCGTCTGCGTGCGTCCGGGCTCGCCGACCGCACGTCGAGGCCCGGTGCCGCGTCGCGTCGCGGTGTCCAGCGGGTTGTGAGCAGGTGAGGTCCGGGTCACTCGGACGGTGTCTCCGGGGTGTCCCGGCTGCTACGATCCGACCAGTTTCCGCTCACTAGGCGAAAACTAGAGGACGCCCTCGGGAGGACGACGATGAGCGCGAGCACCGTGAGCACCGCCTCGGTGGGAACGTCGGACACGGCGGCCGCCCCCGGCCCCGGATGGGCCGAGGAGGTGCGCGCCCTGGCCCGGAGGCGCGACGCCGTCGTGCTGGCGCACAACTACCAGCTGCCCGCGATCCAGGACGTCGCCGACCACGTCGGGGACTCGCTGGCGCTGTCCCGGATCGCCGCGTCGGCGGAGGCGTCGACGATCGTGTTCTGCGGCGTGCACTTCATGGCCGAGACCGCGAAGATCCTCGCCCCGGACAAGACCGTGCTGATCCCGGACGCCCGGGCCGGGTGCTCGCTGGCCGACTCGATCACCGCCGAGCAGCTGCGCGAGTGGAAGGCCGAGCATCCCGGCGCCGTCGTCGTGTCGTACGTGAACACCACCGCGGCGGTGAAGGCCGAGACCGACATCTGCTGCACCTCGTCGAACGCGGTGGAGGTCGTCGACTCGATCCCGCGCGATCGCGAGGTGCTGTTCCTGCCCGACCAGTTCCTCGGCGCGCACGTCCGCCGGGAGCTGGCCCGGGAGAACATGCACGTGTGGGCCGGGGAGTGCCACGTGCACGCCGGGATCAACGGTGCGCAGCTCACCGCGCAGGTCGAGGCCGACCCGGACGCCGAGCTGTTCGTGCACCCGGAGTGCGGGTGTGCCACCTCGGCGCTCTACCTGGCCGGGACCGGCGCGGTGCCGGCCGACCGGGTCAAGATCCTGTCCACCGGCGGCATGCTGGACGCCGCCCGGGCGACCGGCGCGACGTCGGTCCTGGTCGCCACCGAGGTCGGCATGCTGCACCAGCTGCGCAAGGCCGCCCCGGAGGTGGACTTCCGCGCGGTGAACGAGCGGGCGTCCTGCACCTACATGAAGATGATCACTCCGGAGGCGCTGCTGCGGTCGGTGCGCGAGGGCACCGACGAGGTGCACGTGGCGCCGGAGCTGGCGTCGCGGGGCCGGGCCGCCGTACAACGGATGATCGAGATCGGGCAGCCGGGTGGTGGTGGGGAGTGAGCCTCGACGACGCACTCTTTCCCGCGGAGGAGACATGAGCCTCGACGACGCACTCTTTCCCGCGGAGGAGACATGAGCCTCGACGACGCACTCTTTCCCGCGGAGGAGACATGAGCACTGTGTGGGAGGCGGGTGCCGACCTGGTCGTCGTCGGGTCCGGGGTGGCCGGGCTGACCGCGGCCCTGGACGGTGCGCGGGCGGGCCTGCGGGTCGTCGTGGTCACCAAGGACGCGATCGACGCCGGGAGCACCCGCTGGGCACAGGGCGGCGTCGCCGTCGTGCTGGGCGACATCGCGGGCGACTCGGTGGGCGCGCACGTCACCGACACGATCACCGCGGGCGGGGGGCTGAACGACTCCGCCGCCGTCGCCGCGATCATCGGCGCCGGGCCGGGTGCGGTCCGGCGGCTGCGCGAGCGCGGCACCGTTTTCGATTCCGTGGGCTTCGACTCAGCGGGGTTCGACTCAGCGGGGTTCGA
>JAKDNL010000957.1 GCA_030451825.1 Pseudonocardia sp.
CGGGGCCCCCCGCCCCCCCCGGCGCCCCCACTCCGGGGCGGCCCCGGGCCGCGCCCACCTCCGCGGCGGCCGGACGCGCGGCCGACGACGACCCGGACCGGGAGCCCGAGGCGGGCGTTGCCCGGCGGCGCGCCCTCGCGCTGACCGGCGGGGTGCTGGCCGGCACCGCGGTGGCCGGCGTGATCGGGCGGCTGCTCGGCGGCGGCAGCGCCGCGGAGGCATCCCGGGACGCGGTCGGCGCGCTGCCCGCCGCGCCCGCACCGACTCCGCTGATCCCGGCTGGGGCGGACTTCGCCGCGACCGGCACCCCGACGTTCGTCACCCGCTCCGAGGACTTCTACCGGATCGACACCGCCCTGCAGGTCCCGCAGGTGCAGGCGAACCAGTGGTCACTGCGCCTGCATGGGCAGGTCGACCGCGAGATCACCCTGACGTTCGATCAACTCCGCGGCCGCAGGCTCATCGAGGTGCCGATCACGATGACGTGCGTGTCCAACGCGGTCGGCGGCTACCTGATATCGACCGCCGTGTTCACCGGCGTGCCGCTGGCCGACCTGCTGGCCGACGCCGGGGTCCGTCCCGGCGCCCAGCAGGTGTTCTCCACCAGCGTGGACGGTTTCACCACCGGAACCCCGGTGCGCACGCTGACCGACGGCCGCGACGCCATGCTCGCGATCGGGATGAACGGCGCGCCGCTGCCGGTCGAGCACGGGTTCCCGGTCCGGATGGTCGTGCCCGGCCTCTACGGCTACGTCTCCGGCTGCAAGTGGATCACCGACATGGACGTCACGACCTGGGACGCGCGCACCCCGTACTGGGAGCAGCGCGACTGGGCGCGGGAGGGGCCGATCAAGACCCAGTCCCGGATCGACGTGCCGAAGCCCGACACCCGGGTCCGGGCCGGGCGGGTCGTCGTCGCGGGCACCGCGTGGGCCCAGCGGACCGGGATCGCGCGGGTCGAGGTCCGGGCCGACGGCGGCCGATGGCAGGCCACCGAGCTCTCCACCGAGGTCAACCTGGACACCTGGCGGATGTGGCGGACCTCGATCACCCTGCCCGCCGGGCGGCACACGCTGCAGGTCCGCGCGCTGGACAAGTCCGGTTACCTGCAGACCTCGGTCGAGCAGATCTCGATCCCGGACGGAGCCACCGGCTGGCACACCGTCGGAGTCACCGCGGCCTGACCGGCCTGCCGTCACGCGCGATCCCACCCCGTCGTTGACTGGACGAGATGAGCACCGAAGGCACGGGTCCGCGGCGCCCCCGCTTCGGCGCCACATCGTTGACCGTGGCGATGTTGTTGGCCGGGGTGCTCGGTCTGCTGGCCGCGGTGCTGATCCCGTTCGCGCCGGTGTCCGACCACGACACGACCGTCACCTGGCCGAAGGCCGGGCAGGCACCGGCGTCGACGACGGCGTTCTTCGTGCCCTACGCACCGGAGTCGGTGCGGGTGTCGGTGCCGTGCCCGGTGGTCCGCGCCGGGCTCGCCCCCCACCGCGCCACCCCCCAGCTAGCCGCCGCCAAGACCCCCGCGGACACCCCCCGGATCACCCAAAACCCACCCCACCGCCCCAA
>JAKDNL010000958.1 GCA_030451825.1 Pseudonocardia sp.
AACTCAGGACTGAACTTGCGGTACTTCTGTGCCATTCCGTGCATCACCTTCCGGGGTAGCTATTCAGCCGGGGGTAGCGGCGGGCGGTAGCCACGCCCCGGTGGTGAACAGCCGGGTGAGGACGTCGAGGCTGTCGAGTCCCCACTTGCTGGCGGTGGACAGATAGGACGCGACGATGGCGAAGTCGGCGATACCGGCGAGGGTGCGCCAGGCGCCGCCGGAGGTCCGTTGCTGGATCTTGACCGGGCGGACATCGCGCTCGGCCTGATTGTTCGTCCAGGGCACGGCGAGGTCGACGACGAACCGCAGGATCATCGCCTCGTGCTTGCGGAACCGGCGCGCGAGGGTCAGCGCGTCGCGGGCGAGGGGTCCTGCGCGGGCGGTGTTGTCGCTGATCCCGGCCGCGGTGGCGCCGCGGTAGCGGCGCCGGATGGTGGTCAACTCCTGATCGGTGAGGGTGTCGCGCCCGGCGGCGCGGGCGGCGTTGGCGGTGTTGTGGGCGGCGACGAGGGTGTCGGCCATCGCGGCGGCCCAGAGCTGGCCGTCGGGGTCGGCACGGTCGAAGGAGCGAAGATCGCGCAGGAGATGGGCTGCGCACCAGGCATGATCGGCGTCGACCAGGTGGATGTAACCGGCGTAGCCGTCACGCACGATCGTCCCGGTGTACCCGGGCAGCACCTGCCCGGCGTCGATGTCGGCCTTGCTGCGCCCGCCGGTGTGCATCGCGGTCAGGAACTCGGTGCAGGCGACATGGACGTAGGCCAGCCCGCCCGCGACGCGGCCGGGGGTTTCATCGGCGTGTAGCACCCCGACCTCGCGCAGCAGCTCCCGCACGCGGGGCAGGAACGCCGCCTCCAGCAGCACTGCGGCGCGGTGTCGGACACCGGCCATGAACCCGGTCGACACGCCGACGCCGACCAGCGAGGCCATCAGCCCGGTGGCGCGGGCGACGGGTAGGTAGTGGGCGCACAACAGCTCCGCGGCCCGGGCCAGCACCCCGGGCCCGTACTGCGCCCGCCCCGCCGCGACCGCCGGCGCAGCCCCGACCTGGCGGGCGGCGCAGCCCGGGCAGGCCCGGGTGAAGATCTGGTACTCGGTCACCCGCGGTGGTGGGGGCGGGAGCACGTCGGTGACCTGCCGACGGGTCATCCCACACACCGGCGCCCCGCTCAGGTCCGCCCCGCAATCGGTGCAGCAGCCCGGATCACACACGACGATCTCGTCCGGATCATCGACCAGCGGCATCGCCGCACCCGGCGCGCCGGGCTGCTTACCGGGTTTGCGTCCCGACGAGGTCCGTGACGAGCCCCGGGCCGGCTTGCGGTAGGGCGGGTCCGAGCTCGGCGGCTTGCTCGAAGTCGAGGAGTCCTTGTCCAGCCGCCGCTTCAGCTCCGCGATCTCCGCGGTCAGCGCCTGGATCTGCACCGACTGCGCCTCCAACCGCGTCGCCTGCCCGCCGATCACCTCACGCAGCCCGGTGTTCGCCACCCGCAGCCCGGCGACCAGCGCCGACAGCTCCGCGACCTCGGCAGGCTGCGACGACTCGGGCACCAGGCCATGATCACGACATCCGTG
>JAKDNL010000025.1 GCA_030451825.1 Pseudonocardia sp.
GGGCCGGGCGGCATCGCCGCCACGCCCTCCGGAACCGCCTGCCCCATCACCATGCCCCGAATATACGTTCGACCCCCGACAATTTCGGGTCGCCAGACTGCAGACCGGCCAGATTTCCTGCAGTGATCCGCGCGAGAGTTCGAGCTCATGAGCTCGGGGAGGCCGCTCGGTCGGTGGCTTCGGAACTGGTGCGGAACTCGCTGGGGTTGACGCCGCGGATTCGTTTGAACGCTGCGCTGAACCCGAAGGCATCGGAGTAGCCCACGGCGCGGGCGACCTCGGCGATCGTGGCCGACTCGCGCTCGGCCAGTATGTCCGCCGCGAGGGTCATGCGCCAGCGGGTCAGGTAGGTCCGGGGCGGTTCACCGACCAGGTCGGCGAACCGTTTCGCCAGGGTCGCACGCGACACCCGGCCCGGCCGGCCGGCGTGGAGACCGTCCATGGCGCCGCCGGTTCGGCGTGCAGGCGCCGCAGGGCATGGCCGACCACCGGGTCGCGGTGCGCTGCGTACCAGGGCGGCGGCTCGCCGCCGGGCCGGTCGAACCACTCGCGCAGCGAGCACACCAGCATCCAGTCCAGCAGTCGATCGAGCACGACCTGCTGACCCGGGGCGTCGACGGCGACCTCGGCGGCCAGGAGGTGCCGCACGGCGTCGGCCGTGCCGTCGGGCTCGACGCGCAGGACGTCGGGCACCGGGCGGAGAACTCGACCTGCTCGCCCGCCTCTTCGCCCACTACCGGGGTGCCTCGTCCTCCACCCGGAGACCGTGCGTCGCTTCATCAACTGATGGACTCACCGACCCTCGAGCACGGCCAATCGGGCCTTCTCGGTGCGGTCCGCTCCGTCGCGCCCGCCCAGGTGCCGGGCGAGGAAGGTCTCGGCCGCGCGGTACATGTCGATCTGGTTGTCCGGGTTCAGGAACCCGTGTCCCTCGTCGCCGCGGACCATGTACTCGACGTCGACCCCGCGGGTCCGCAGTGATTCGACGATGTTGTCGGACTCGGCCTGCACGACCCGGACGTCGTTGGCGCCCTGGACCACCATCAACGGGGTGCGGATCTGATCGACCCGGCTGATCGGCGAGCGGGCCAGCATGTCGGCCTCCTGCGCCGGGTCCGCCGGGTCGCCGACGTAGGCGTACCAGTTGTTGGCCATCATGGCCCGCACGGCAGGTGGCATGGTCCGCATGAAGTTCGCCAGATCCGAGATGCCGCAGTAGTCGATGGCAGCGGCGAACACGTCCGGGGTGAACGTGGTGGCGACCAGCGCGGCGTAGCCGCCGTAGGAGCCCCCGTAGATCCCGACCCGGTCCCGGTCGGCGTAGCCCTGCTCGACGGCCCAGTTCACGGCGTCGATCAGGTCGTCGTGCATGGTGCCGGCGAACTCGCCGATCGCGGCCTTCGTGTGGGCCTTGCCGTAGCCGGTCGAGCCGCGGAAGTTGACCTGCAGCACCGCGTACCCGCGGTTGGCCAGCATCTGCACGAACGGGTCGAACGCCCAGATGTCGCGCAGCCACGGGCCGCCGTGCACGTTCAGGACCAGCGGCAACCCGGCGGGCTCGACCCCGACCGGCAACGTCAGGTACCCGGGCAGGCTCAGCCCGTCCCGCGCGGGGATCGTGACCGGCACCATCGGGGCCATCGACTCCGGGTCCAGCTGCGGGTGCGAGCGGAACAGCTGCCGGGCCTCCCCGGTGGCGTGGTCGTAGAACCAGGTGACACCCGGATCGCGGTCGTGGTTGAAGGCGACGACCCACCGCTGCCCGGCGTCGTCCGAGGACACCGCGGCGACGTCGCCGTCGGACAGCGTCGCCACCTTCTCCAGCACCGCGGCGAAGTGCGGGTCCACCGCCCGGAGCACCTGTCGCTCCCCGAGATAGCGCACCGCGCGCAACTCGCCCGTGCGCGGATGCGTGATGAGCGACGGGAAGGGGCCCGGCACGAGATCGAAGCTCGGGTGGCTGTCGACCTCGGTCTCCACTCCGGTCGCCAGGTCGAGCCGGGCCAGGCGGGTCCGATCGGTGTCCCGATTGGAGCCGATCCACAGTCCGGTCCCGTCCGGCGTGAGCTGGAACGGGGAGATGCTCAACGGATAGTCGGCCCCGTCGAATACCACGACGGAGCTCAGCTCCCCGGTCGCGTCGTCCCAGCGCGACAGCTCGATGTCTCCCTCGCCCGTCAGCGTCTGGGCGTAGAGCTCGCCGTCCGGCGCGCACAACCAGTTGATCACCTGCCCGGGGTTCCGGGCCAGCAGCGTGAGCTCACCGGTGGCGATATCGAGCTCGTGCAGGTCGATCTCGGCGACGGTGCGGGCGTTGAGCTGCACGATCGCCTTCCCGGGGCGCGCGACGGGCAGCTCGAACCCCCAGACGCGCACCCCGGGAAACGGCGTGAGGTCGACCGCGGGTGCGCCGGGCTCGTCCAGATCGATCCGGAACACGTGCCAGTTCTCGTCGCCGCCGGAGTCCTGCAGGTAGAGCAGCCAGCGGGGGTCGTCGGTCCAATGGAAGCCGATCACGCTGCGGGACGCGTCGGCGGTCACGCACCGCGCGTCCGCCTCCGTGTCGGTGCTGCGCACCCACACGTTGAGCCGGTTGCGCCACGGTGCCAGGTAGGCGATCCGGGTTCCGTCCGGTGAGATCGTCGCGTTCGTCCGCTCGGGCGGGGCGAAGAATTCCTCGACGCTGATGAGGTCCGGCAGGGCCATGACTGTCCTCTCGCACGATCTGCGGGCAGTGGATGAGCGACACCAGCTGACACCCGGCCGTAGCGGCATACTCAAGGCGAGGACGGGTGATGCGTGTCACGTCACCCGGTATCGCCCGAGCGAGGGCGACCGAACCCCATGGGTCAGCCGCGCAGGGGCGCGATGACCTGCTCGGCGAAACGCGCGACGGGCTCCGTCGAGCGGGGGTTCCCGAAGTCCATCACGACATGGTGCACCCCGCGCCGGGCGTGCTCGGAGAGCTCCTCGACGAGCTTCTCGGAGTCCTGGTCGGTCGCCGGCAGGGCGCGTTCGAGCGTCACCGACACCTCGATGGAGGCGGGGTCGCGTCCGGCGCGCTCGGCCGAGGCGTGCACGATGCCGAGGCGGCGGTTCCAGTCCTCGACGGTCCCCCTGGTCGGCGCGTTCCACATGTCCGCGATGCGGCCGACCATCGGCAGACCGACCTTCTCCCCACCGGCGCCGATGCAGACCGGCGGAACGGGGTCCGGCAGCGGTGGGGCGGCTGCCCCGTCGATACCGAAGTGGACCCCGGAGAACGACGGGTCCTCCTGCGTCCACATCAGCCGGCAGATCTGCACGACCTCCTCGAGCTGGGCGAAACGCACCGACGGCTTCGGGAAGTCGTAGCCGTAGGCGGCGTACTCCTGCTCGCGCCATCCCGCGCCGATGCCCAGGATGAACCGGCCGCCGGAGAGGGTCTGCAGCGTCGCGGCCATCTTCGCGGTGAGCGCCGGCGGGCGGTACCCGTGACCGAGGACGTGGTGGCACAGCAGCACGTTCTCGTGGCGGGCCGCGAGCCACGTCAGCGTCGTCCACGCCTCCAGGAACGGGTCGGTCTTCTGGTCGAACCCGTAGAAGTGGTCGGCCAGCCACAGCGAGTCGAAATGGGGGAGCGCGGCCGGCAGGATGTGCCGGTCCTGGAACTGGGCGATCGGTTGGTGGTCGCTGTCGCGATTGCCGATCGCCGGCGAGAGCCAGCCGAACTTCAGCGCCGGGGACATCTGCTCATCGTGGCACGGCCCGCGCATCCTCCTCGCGGGCCGTACGGTCCGTGACGTCCCCCAGGATCCCGCCGGACAGGCGGGAGTGAGGAGCGAGGTGCGGATCTTCCTCGTCTGCCATGGGTCCACCGCCGCGGTGCGTGAGGCGCGGTTCGCCGCCGACGAGCCGCTCGACGAGATCGGCGCTTCTCGGGCGAGCGCGGCCGGTGCCGGAGTTCCCCGATTCGACCGGGCGTTCTGCGCCCCGTCGGCGCGGTGCCGGCAGAGCGCCGAGGCACTCGGCCTGCGTCCGACCGTCGACGCCCGGCTCGCCGGCTGCGACTACGGGGACTGGGCGGGCCGGTCGCTCGACGAGGTCGGCGCGTCCGATCCGGCGGGCCTGGGGGAGTGGCTGACGGACCCGTCCGCGGCCCCGCACGGCGGAGAGTCGATGACCGGGCTGCTCGCCAGGGTCGATGCGTGGCTGGACGATCCGGGACCTCCGGCGTCGCACGCCGTGCTGGCCGTCGCGGATGCCGTGGTGATCAGGGCCGCGGTGGTGCACGCGCTGGGTGCCGGACCGCACGCGATCTGGAGGATCGACGTCGATCCGCTGTCGAGGACACTCCTCGTCGGCGAGCCCGGCCGCTGGAACCTGCGCGCCCTGCAGCCCGGCCGCGAGGGCAGTTGACAGGGACGGAACCAGCTCTCAAGATATTCACCTGAGCACATATTCAGATGTCCAGGACCGGAGGTCCCCAGATGGCTACAGCATTCCCCGTTCCCGCGGCACCGGCCGTTCCGGTCGTGTCGCTGCGCGCGCTCGCGCCGTATGCGGTGTTCGCCGGCGTGATCCTGCTCGCGCTGCTCTACCTGGTCGGGATGGACCAGGGGGCCACCTCGGTGTTCTCCGGGACGATGATCCACGAGTTCGTGCACGACGGTCGTCACCTGCTCGGCTTCCCCTGCCACTAGTCCCGGATCGGAGACAACAGCGATGGTGAGGACGTTGCTCGTCCGCGGTATGCTCGCGGGCGTCGCCGCGGCCGTCGTGGCCTGGGTGTTCGCCTACCTGGTCGGTGAGCCTGCGCTGAACGGGGGCATCGCCTACGAGGACATGGTCTCGGCCGCCGCGGGTGAGGCCGCCGAGGCGCCGGAGGTCAGCCGGGGCGTGCAGAGCACGATCGGTCTCGCGGTCGCGGTCCTGATCTACGGTGCGGCCATCGGTGGGATCTTCTCGCTGGTCTACGCCGCGGTGTACGGGCGAATCGGGCGGCTGACACCGCGGGCCACGGCGGCCGTCCTGGCCGTCGTCGGGTTCGTGGTCGTGGTGCTGGTGCCGTTCGTGAAGTACCCGTCGAACCCGCCGGCCTCCAGCGACGACGACACGATCGGCCTGCGTACGGGCACGTTCGTACTGATGGTGCTGCTCTCGGTCGTGGTGGCGGTCGTGGCGGTCGCCGTCGGCCGACGGCTGGTCGCCCGGTTCGGTAGCTGGAACGGTGTCGTGCTGGCCGCGGTCGGCTACCTCGTGGTGATCGGTGTCATCGGAGCGCTGCTGCCGACGATCGCCGAGACGCCGGAGGACTTCCCGGCCGTCGTGCTCTACGACTTCCGCGCGTCCACTCTGGGCATGCACCTGGTGCTCTGGGCGGTGCTCGGGCTGGTCTTCGGAGCGCTCGTGGACGGCAGCATCCGGCGGGCCGGTCCGGCCAGACCGGCGGAGTCCTCACCATCGAGGTGACGCAGCGTGGCGCATTCCCGGCAACTGCACGAGTGGGCGGACCGGTTCGCGATCCTCGGCGACCCGAGCCGGCTCTGCCTGCTCCTGCTCATCCACCGCGACGGACCGATCCCGGTCGGTGACCTGTCGGAGGCCTCCGGCCTCAAACCGACGACGGTCTCGCACGCGCTGCGGGTGATGCGCATGCAGGGCGTCGTCGGCGACGCGCGGGTCGGGCGCTCCAAGCTCTACCGCCTCATCGACGACGTCACCGCGACCCTGCTCGACACCCTGCCGGCCGTCGACCGGCCGTCGACCCTTCTCGAGAACGGACCATGACCAGATCCCTGCGCGCGCTGCTGGTGCTCGCCGTCGGCGTCGTCGTCCTGCCGCTGATCGGCGGGACGGCCTCGGCGCACAGCGGTGGTCTGGAGTCCGAGGCCTTCCTGCCGCGGGTACTCGCCCTGGACCCGCCGGTGCCCGGTCTCGAGGTGAGCGTCGTCGAGGGCGGCGCGCGGCTCGGGATCGTCAACCGGACCGGGCAGCGCGTGGAGGTCCTCCCGCCGGAAGGGCTCGCTCGCGCCGAGGAACCCGTGGTTCAGCCGGGCGGTCGCGGTCACTGGGCCGACCGTCGCGTGGCCGCCGCGTCGGTGACCCGGCCCGCCGAGGCGAGCCCCGTCGCCTGGACGGTGCCGCTGCTCGTCGGTTCCGAGCCGGTCGTCGTCCGCGGTGAGACGGTCTGGCCGCCACCGCCCGCCGGCGGCGGCTGGTGGGCCGCCACCGTGGCCCTCGCCGCGGCGGCGACCGTGCTGGGTGTGCTGTCGGTGCGCCGAGAGCGCTTCGCCCCGGTGGTCGTGGTACTCGCCGTCGTCGCCGTCGGGGCGCACCTGGTACACGTGCTCGGCTCGGCGCTCGTGCCGATCGACCTGTCGTACTGGCCGGCCGTGTTCGGCACGGCGGGGATCGGTGTGGGGGCCTGGGCGCTCGGGTCGGCCGGAGCGGTGCTCACGTTCGCCGGCCGGAGGTGGGGTCTGCTCCTGTGTTCGCTCGGGGGCGCCGTGCTGGCGCTGGTCACCGCGTTCGACACGGCGAGCTTCACCTCGTCGGTGCTCCCGTACGGCTGGAGCCCGACCCTGGACCGCGTTTCGACCGTCACGACGGTGGGGATCGGGTTCGGCCTGTTCCTCACCGGCTTCGCCGTGCTCCGCGGCATGACCCCCGACGACCTCGACCTCGACGACCCAGCCGCCGACGACCCACCCCCGTCCGGGGCCGGTCACGAGCGCCCGAGCGTCCCGTCCCGCACGACCGAGGAAGCCTGATGACCCGCCTGCCCCGTACCCCCGGACATCCGATGACCGCCCGCGTCGTACGGATCACCGGGTTGCTCGGTCCCGTCGCCGTGCTCCTGCTCGTCGCCGGGTGTGCCGAGGCCCCGCGGCAGCCGGCCGCGGAGAGCGCCCCGGCCGCCTCGGGCGCACCGGCCGCCCCGGCGGCGGTCGCCCCGGCGCCGGCCGTGCGCACCGTGAACGTCTCCTACCGGGGCGGGCAGGTCGCCGGGGACACCGGCACCGTCCCGATAACCCGGGGCGAGAGCGTGCGGATCGTCGTGACCAGCGACGTCGCCGACGAGGTCCACCTGCACGGCTACGACCAGGAGGCCGAGCTCCCGGCCGGGCGCCCGGTCACGCTCGCGTTCACCGCCGACATCCCCGGCGAGTTCGAGCTCGAGCTGCACGGGTCCGGCGCGCAGCTCGCCACGCTGCAAGTGCGGTGACCGTCCTCGCCCACGGTGTCGGCACCCGTGGGGACCTGCCGGTCCCGGTGGAGCTGGCCGCGGCCGCGGCGGGCGTGGTCCTCGTCGGCACGTTCGCGCTGCTCGGTGTCCTGTGGCGCACCCCTCGCCTGCGCGGTGCCGACGGCGGGTCCGCGCTGCCCCGCCGACTCGCCGCGGTGCTGGACTCCCGCGCGGTGCGCCGGACCCTGCGCGCGGTCGTCACGCTGCTCGCGCTCGCCGTCGTCGGGATCGGGTTCGCCGGGCCGTCCGAGACACCGGACAACCTCGCACCGTGGGCGTTCTACGTGACGTTCTGGGTCGGCCTGGTGCCGGCCTCGCTGCTGTTCGGGCCGGTCTGGCGGGTGCTGAACCCGCTCCGGATGCTGCACGCCGGTCTCGCCCGCGTGTTGCGCGTCGACCCGGAGCGCGGGATCCGCGACCTCCCGCACCGGGTCGGGCTGTGGCCCGCCGCGCTGTCCCTGGCCGCGTTCGGGTGGCTGGAGCTGGTGTACCCGGAGCCCTCCGATCCGCGCATCGTGGCCAGTTTCCTGACCGGCTACGCCGTCGTGCACCTCGTCGCCGCGACGGTGTTCGGCAGCCACTGGTTCGGGCGGGGGGACGGGTTCGAGGTCTGGTCCGGCCTGCTCGGTGCGCTCGCCCCGATCGGCCGCCGCCGGGACGGCCGTCTCGTCGTGCGCAACCCCCTCGACGGCCTCGATGCGCTCCGCCCGGAACCCGGGCTGGTCGCCGTCGTCCTCGTCCTGGTCGGCACGACGGCCTTCGACGGGCTGTCGCGCTCCGCGCTGTGGTCGGGCGCGGTTCCCGACTCTCCGGTGTGGGGCACCGTCGGGCTCGCCGGCGTGACCGCGGTCGTCGTGGCGCTCTACCTGCTCGGGACCTGGCGCCCCGAACCGGCCCGGCGGAGTGAGCGCGCGCCGATCCCGGTCGCGTTCGCCCACACCATCGTGCCGATCGCGGCCGGGTACGCGGTCGCCCATTACTTCTCGCTGTTCGTGTTCGACGGCCAGCTCCCGTTCGTCCTGGCCAGCGACCCGTTCGGGACCGGCGCGGACCTGTTCGGCACCGCCGGGCGCGCCGTGGACTACACGCTGGTCGGGGTCGGCGCGATCGCCGCCGTGCAGCTCGCCGCGATCGTGCTGGGGCACGTCGCCGCCGCGGTGGCCGCCCACGAACGCGCCGTGCGCCTGTTCCCGCCGCGGGTCGCGCTGCGCATCCAGTACCCGATGCTCGCGTCGATGGTCGTGCTCACCTGCGGGGCGGTCGCGCTGGTACTCGCCCCCTGACCTGCCCGCGCGCGAATGATGCTGCGGGACCGGCGACCTGTGAAGGTGGTCGGCGATCGCGGACGGATCGACCGGAGGAGCGGACTGTGGACCTGGCACACGGCACGTGGGAAGGATCGGAGCAGGGCGCGGCGGCCCTGCTCTCGGCCCTCGTGCGGCAGCGCAGCATCTCCGGTGACGTCGCCGGTCAGGTCGCGGTGATCGACACCGTGCTCTCCGCGGTGCGGGCGATCGTCCCGGACGTGCGCTGCGAGGCGGAGCTCGATGCGCCGCACCCGTGGGCGCTGCTGACCTCGGACGCCCTGACCTCGGACACCGGCGGGCCGGGCGGGCGGCTGCTGTTCGCCTGCCACGTCGACACGGTGCCGGTCGGCTCGTCCGGCGACTGGAGCGTCGACCCGTTCGGCGGGGAGATCTCCGACGGCCTGGTCCACGGGCGCGGCGCGTCGGACATGAAAGCGGGCGTGGTCGCGTCCGCGGCCGCGCTGGTCGAGGCCTGCCGCCGGGGGAGACCGGCCGCGCTTCTGCTGACCAGCGACGAGGAGGTCGGCTGCCGGGGCGCTCTCGCCGCGCGGGACGCGGTGCGCGCGCTCGCACCGCGCGCGGTCGTGATCCCGGAGGCGACCCACAACCGGGTGCACCGGGGACACCGCGGAGCACTCTGGCTCCGCGTCGTCTCCCGCGGGCGCGCGGCGCACGGCAGCACGCCCGAGCTCGGGGTGAACGCGATCGCGCGCCTGGCCGATCTCACCGTCCGGGCACGCGCGGAGCTGCCGCTGACCGCGGACCCCTACCTCGGCCCGGAGACCGTCAACCTGGGCATGCTGTCCGGCGGCACGGCGACCAACATCGTCCCCGACCTCGCCGAGGCGCACCTCGACCACCGCACCGTCGGTGACGGCGCCGACCTCCTGGCCTGGTGGCAGCGCCAGCCGGAGACCGACGAGGTGACCGTGACGTCCCGTCTGCCCGCGGTGATGACCGACGCCGACGACGCCTGGGTCGCGCAGCAGGCGCCGGCGGCCGAGCCGGTGCGCTACTTCACCGACGCCTCGGTGCTCGCCCCGGTGCTACCTGGCGTGCCCGTCGTGATCTGGGGCCCCGGGGACCCCGCGCGGATGCACGCCGTCGACGAGAACGTGGCGGTGTCCGAACTCGAGCACGCGATCCGGACCTTCCCCCGGCTGCTCCGCTGAGCCGGCCTGACACGCGCTGGTGTGCTGGTGGATCGCGTCGGCGCCGGCTCCGGGGAGGTGACGCACGCGAATCCGGGTCCTCGCACGTGACATTCCGCGTGCGAGGACCCGGATTCCGGTGCGACGTGGCGCCGCGAGCTGGGTACCCAGCTTCCCCGGCGTGGGCGACACGGAGCCGTCACCGAGCTGACAGGGCTCCGGCCGAGGGTGAACCCGGCACGGCCGTCCGGCCGGGCCGACCCACCCGAGGAGGCCATCATGACCACCATCGCGACCACGCACCCCGACGTCCGCAGGGCAACGCCGTCGGACGCCGGGGCGGTGAGCTCCGCTCTGAGCGCCGCGTTCCGGGACGACCCGGTGTTCGGTTGGATGCTGCCCGAAGGCGTGACCCGCGGTGCCCGCGTCCGGGAGTTCTTCGACGTCGTCGTCGACATCCTCGCCGTCCACGACGACACCTGGACCACCTCGGTGGGTGTCATCGGCGCGGCGCTGTGGGTCCCGTACGGCCGCGCGCCGATGTCCGAGGAGCGCGGGGAACGTTTCGCCGACGAGTGCGCGGCGATCTGCGACCCGCACGCCGACCGCGTCCTGGAGCTGATCGCCGCGATGGACGAGCGCCACCCGCACGAGCCGCACGAGTACCTCTGGTTCGCCGGCGTCGTCCCCGCCGCCCAGGGCCGTGGGATCGGCTCGGCGCTGATCGCGCCGGTGCTCGACCGAGCCGACCGTGCCGGACGGCCCGCCTACCTGGAGGCCACCAGCCGGCTCAGCAAAGCGCTCTACGAGCGGCTCGGGTTCCGGGCGAGCGCGCCGTTCTCGGCCGCCGACGGGCCCCCGCTGTGGCCGATGTGGCGCGACCCCCGGTAGACGGGACGGTTCGAGGTGCTCACCCGTCCTGGACGAGGTCCAGCGCGCGGGTGAGCGCTTCCTGCGCCGTCACTATCGCCGCGGGCGTCGTCAGCGCCGCGCCGACGTCGAGGGCTGCCGTGGTCGCCGCCTCGCCGAGCCGGGACCGCACCCCGTCGAAGGCCGTGCGGACGCGGTCGTCGTCGACCGCGAAGTTCAGTGCCTCCTCCGCGGTGGCCAGCACGTGGCCCGCGAGGGTGGCCGCGTCGGTGTCGGCTCCCGCGTTCGCCAGCAGGACGACGACCTGTTTCAGGGTCCACCCCAGGGTCCCGGTGTTGCCCAGCTGCACCCAGTGATCGAGCACGGCGGGGAACGCGGCCAGAGCCTCGGCCACGTGACCGCGGCGGGAGGCCAGCGCAGCGGCGGAACTCTCGGCCATGGTCCAGAACAGCCGGGAGTCGGCGCCACTCGCCCGGTCGATCGCGGTGCGGTAGGCGCGAGCGGCGCGATCGGGGTCGGTCTCGGCGTCCACCTCGCCGGCGAGGTAGTGCGCCCAGGCCAGCACCGTGGGGTTGCCGCTCCGCATCGCGCGCGGCCGGGCCGCGGCGACGATGTCGGTCGCCTCCGCCGCGCGCCGCCCGTTGACCAGCGCGTGCGCGCACGCCAGCTCGGTGACCAGCGCGCGCACCGGTTCCCCGCGCGAGTGGCGAAGGGCCGCGCCCCGGCGGTAGCGGGCGACCGCGTCGTCGGTGCGGCCGCGGAACATCGCGATGTTGGCGGAGATCTCCATCGGTAGCGCCGCCGCGGTGGCGTCCGGGCCACCGGCCAGCTCGATCCCCCGCTCGGTGATGACCGCGGCGTCGCTGATCCGGCCGGCGGACCAGGTTGCCGCGGCGGCCGTTCCGAAGGCCGCGGCGAGGGCCGGGTCGTCGCACGGCCAGCTCGCGACCGTCAGGCCCCAGCGCATCAGGTCGAGGCGTTGGCGGAAGTAGGCGAAGTCGTAGACGTCGCCGGCCAGGCGCAGCGCCAGGTCCCGGTCGGATTCCACGGCGTACTCCCAGGCGGTGTGCAGGTCCGCGGTGAGCGCCGTCAGCTCCTCCACGGCGCCGCCCTCCCGCTCGGTCCACAACCGGGGCCCGACGTCGCGGAGCCGGTCGGCCGCGTCGTGCGCGTGCCGGCGGCGCAGCCCGGCGCACTCGCCCGCCGCGTCGAGGCGCTCGCGGGCGAACGTGCGCAGGGACTCCAGGAGCTGGAACCGCCCGGGCGGGTCGAGCTGGACCAGCGATCCCTCCACCAGGCGTGCGAGCAGCGCCGGGACCGCCGGCCTCGACACCTCGCCGCCGGCGTCGGCGCAGACCGCCTCGACCTGGTCGAGGGTGAACGTGCCCGGGAACACGCCGAGCCGGCCGAACAACACGGCCTCGTCGGGGGCCAGCAGATCGAAGGACCACTCGATGACGGCGCGCAGGGTGCGGTGCCGTCGGCTCGCCGTACGCCGTCCTCCGGCGAGCAGGTCGAGGCTGCCGGCGAGCCGGTCGACAAGGACCTCCAGGCCGAGGCCGCCGGCGCGCGCGGCTCCGAGCTCGATCGCCAACGGCAGGCCGTCCAGGTGGCGGCAGAGCCGGGCCACGAGCGCGACGTCGGGGTCGCCGGTGGCCAGGCCGGGTGCGCGGTCGAGGAACAGCGCCACGGCGGGGTTCTCCCGGTCCGGTCCGGAGGGCAGGGGTAGCGGTGCCAGCCGTCGCACCCGTTCGCCGTCGACGGCGAGACGTTCCCGGCTGGTGGCCAGCAGCACGAGCTCACCCGCGGCCACGCACAGCCGCTCGGCCAGGGGTGCGGTGGTGTCCAGGACGTGTTCGGCGTTGTCCAGGACCAGGACCCCGTTCGACGCGGCGAGCGCCGCGCACAGCGTGTCCTCCGGATCGGCTCCCGGCGGGATCTCCACCCCGGCGGCCGAGGCGACCGCGTCGACGACCCGCGACGGCGGCACCGGCACCAGATCCACCCACCACACCCGCCGGCCGTCGCCCGCGCAGCGCCCGGCCAGCTCGAGGGCCGTCCGCGTCTTGCCCACCCCGCCGGGGCCGACGAGCGTGATCAGCCCGGGGCGTCGCAGCTCCGCCTGCAACGCGGTCAGCTCGGCCGCCCGTCCGAACAGCGGCGATCCGGCGCGCGGCAGCCGGGTCGAGCCGGCGGGAACCGTCGGGCGGGGTGGGCGGTCGAGCTCCGAGCGAAGGATCCGGGAGTGCAGCTCCCGCAGCGGCGCCGACGGGTCGAGCCCCTCCGCACGCACCACCCGGACATGCTGCCGGTAGGCCTCCAGCGCCTCCGCGGTCCGGCCCGCCGCCACCAGCGCCGACATGGCCACCTCGATCGGGTGCTCGGCCAACGGGTACGCGGCAACCAGATCGGCGGCCGCCGCCACGGCCGCGTCGACCTCCCCACACCGCAGCAGCGCGTCCGCTCGCTCCTCGGCGGCGGCGCGTCGCAGCTCCTCGAGCCGGACCGCGGCAGGGCGGGCGAGCGTGTCCGCGAACTCGCCGAACGCCGGCCCGCGCCACCAGGCCAGCGCCCGGTCGAAAGAGCGCACGGCCCCGGCCGGGTCGGCCGAGGAGGCCGCCCGCGCGACCCGGCGAGCGTCCTCGAACTCCGTGGCGTCCAGGCGCGCCCCGGACAGGTCCAGCCGATAGCCGCCACCGGCGCCGGTCACGAGCCGGGACCCGGCCGGGCCCAGCGAGCGCCGCAGCCGTCCGACCACCACGTGCACCGCGTTGTCGACGTTCGCCGGTGGATCGTCGCCCCAGATCGACTCGGCCAGCCGCGACACCGGGACCAGCGCATCGGGCTGCAGGAGCAGGGTGGCCAGCAGGGCACGGGCCCGGGCCCCGCCCGGCGTCGCGGTCGAGCCGTCCCCGAGTTCCACCTCGAGCGGGCCCAGCACTCGGAACAGCACCTCGCACCCTCCCGTTCGAACCGGTCCTCGCTCCCCGCCACCGCGGTGTTAGCGCCGGCGACAGCCGACCGCCAGCACCGTGACAGGACCCGGCACGAGGGTGGGGTCATGACCACCACCGACGTCCTCACCACCTCCGTGCCGACCCGCACCACCGAGACCTGCGCCGAGACCGTCTTCGGCTGGATCCTCGGTATGGAGCAGACCACCGCGCTCTATCTCGGCGACCGGCTCGGCTGGTACCGCTCACTGGCCGAGGACGGGCCGGCCACCGCCGGCGAACTCGCGGCGCGCACCGGCACCGCGGACCGCTACGCGCGGGAATGGCTCGAGCACCAGGCCGTCAGCGGCATGCTGACCGTAAACGACCCGGCCGCCGCCGCGTCGCGGCGCCGCTACACCATGCCCGCGGCGCACGTGCCCGTACTCGCCGACCTCGACAGCGACACCGTGCTCACCCCATTCGCCCGCATCCTGGTCGCGTCCCTGCGCCGGATCGACGACCTGCTCGCCGCCTACCGCAGCGGCGGCGGAGTGAGCTGGCAGGACCTGGGCGACGACGCCCGCGAGGGCCAGGCGGACCAGAACCGGCACCTGCTGCTGCACGCGCTGGCGCGGGAGTACCTGCCGCTGCTCGGCGACGTGGACGCGGCGTTGCGCGCCGGTGGGCGGGTGGCCGATGTCGGGTGCGGCGAGGGATGGTCCGCGATCGGCATCGCCCGCGGCTACCCGCGCTGCCGGGTGGACGCCGTCGACGTCGACGACGCCTCGGTGGCCGCCGCCCGGCGACACGCCGGAGAACACGGGGTCACCGACCGGGTCACGATCCGCCACGCGGACATGGCAGCAGCCGCCGCCGACGGCGGCTACGACCTGGTGTGCGCGTTCGAGTGCGTGCACGACATGCCCGACCCGGTCGCGGTGCTCACCGCGATGCGCCGCGCCGTCGCCCGAGGCGGAACCGTTCTGGTGATGGACGAGAAGGTCGCCGACACCTTCACCCCGGACGGCGACGAGCTCGAGCGCCTGTTCTACGGCTTCTCGCTGATGTGCTGCCTGCCCGACGGCCTGTCCACACCGGGCTCGGTCGGCACCGGCACCGTGCTGCGCCGATCCGTCCTCGAGGAGTACGCGCGGGCCGCGGGCTTCGGCTCGGTCGAGGTCCTGGACGAGCTGGACCACGACATGTTCCGGTTCTACCGATTGCACCCGAGCGACGAGTCATGACCACCACGCACGGCCGGCGCGGCACCGTGCGCGACTGGGAGCAGGCCGCCGGCCTGCTCGCCGAGCACGTGCGGTGGGTGGCCGAGGCGGTCGGGCTGGACCTGCGGGACCGCCAACCCGGCTCCCTGCCCGAGCTCGCCGCGCCGGAGGCGTTCTACCACTCGCCGGATGGCGCCCTCGTGCTCGCGCACGTGGAAGGCCGCCCGGCCGGGATCGTGGGGGTTCACCGGCTGACCGGGGACGTCGGCGAGCTCAAGCGGATGTACGTGCGACCGCACGCCCGCGGGCTCGGCGTCGGCCGGGCGCTGGTGGACGAAGCGGTCACCGCCGCCGAGGACCTGGGCTTCCGGGAGCTGTGGCTGGAGACCGATCCGGTGTCGATGGCCGGCGCGCTGCGGATCTACCGGGACGCGGGGTTCTCCGACATCCCGCCGTACGGGGAGCTGGGGCTCGGCGGGGTGGTCACGCTCGGCCGGGCGCTCGCCCGGTCACCGGCCACGACGCCGTGACCGGCGGCCGCGCCGGCGACGCCGGA
This sequence comes from Pseudonocardia sp., assembly GCA_030451825.1. Taxonomy (GTDB): domain Bacteria; phylum Actinomycetota; class Actinomycetes; order Mycobacteriales; family Pseudonocardiaceae; genus Pseudonocardia. The sequence continues at coordinate 15,272 of JAKDNL010000025.1, forward strand.
CCCGGGCTGCCGATCGCGCTGGTCGCCGCGGCGGCGGTCGCCGGGCTCGCCGCCGCCGCTGCCGGTGCACTCCGCACCGCTGTCCGATCCGGTCGCGAGGGGACCCTTCGGGACCGCTGGGTGAGCGAGGGGGCCCTTCGGGACGCGTGGCGTCGCCCCCGGTCCGACCGGCGGTTACACCTCGGACGCCGGGCCGGTGCCCCGGTGAACGGACGCGGCCGCGTCCGCGAGGTCGTCGGAGCATCCGGCCGCGAGTCGTGGCCACTGCGCGATGGGACGTCCCCCCGGCCCCCACCGCACGGGTGGCCCCTCGGGTGCGCCGCCGGCGGGGGGCCCGGTGGGGCACCGGTGTGGCCGGCCGGCGGGCGAGTCCTCCCAGGGCTCCTGGCGTCCGAATGCGGTGAGGTCCATCAGCGCGTAGCTGGTGTCCATCGCCTCCACGCCGCGGCGTCGCGTCCAGTAGGTCTCGAATACGCGATCGCCGTCGCGGAGGTAGCACACGAGGTGGAACAAGCCGATCTCGCGGCCGGCCAGCAGCGCGTCGAGAGAGGGCTGTGCCGAGTACCAGGGCACGCCCCAGCCCATGAAGTCGCGGTAGCGCCGACTCTCGGCGTAGGACACCTGCGGCTCGGCCGGGCCGACGGCGACGTTGCGGCCCTGGCAGAAGACCGCGTAGGTGATGTCGCGGGAGTGCAGGTGCGACAGCTCGGCCACCTGGCTGGTGTAGAACGTGCAGCCCTCGCACTGCTCGGGTGCGGGCCGGCCGGGGTTCCACATGAAGTAGTAGGCGATGAGCTGTCGTCGGCCCTCGAACGCATCGAGCAGGGTGAGCGGCCCGTCGGGCCCGATCAGCTCGAGGCCGGGATCCACCTCCACCATCGGTAGGCGTCGTCGGGCCGCGGCGATCGCATCACCTTCCCGGGTGTGCGCCTTCTCCCGAGACCGCAGCGCATCCAGTTCGGCCTGGAAGGCGGCCCGGTCGACGACCTTGGGCGCCGGCGCGCCGGGGTCGGTAGTCATGACACATCCTCCTTCGTTCCGGTGGGTATCCGGTGTCGTTCTCGCCGGCCCTCAGGCGTGTACTCGGGAACGGCAGCACGAAGGTCCAGGAGTTGTTGGGTGTGCCCGGGTACGTGGTCTTCGGCGAGCCCGTCGATAAGGGCAGCGAGAGGGATCGGCTGATCCAGCACGAGTGCGTCGTTGGACAGCAGGAATGACGGCACCAGAACCGAGGCGGCTTTCTCGTCGAGCTGATGGGCGATGTCACATAGGATGGTGGCCTGGCTCCGGATGTGATCGATCAGGTCCGCCCGGTCCGAGTGCTCGGCGACGATCCGGTCAAGATTCCAACGGTCGTCAGGCGTCGCCACGGAACCAAGCAATCTACGGTATGCACAGCGAAGTGCTGTCGTCTCCATTACGTCATCCTCTGGGTGGTGTGCTGGGCTCGCGACCGGGGCGGTCGAGGTGATGTGGTCGACGATCGCCGGTGTCAGGTGTCGTATTCGTCAGGAAAGCGGAGCGCGTCCCTCCGGCTCCTCCCACGCCTCCTGGCGACCGAGGGCGGTGCCGTGGTCGGCCATTTCGGCCGCAGACCGATACCAGATCTGGATAGGCGCGACCCGGTTGTCCACGGTCGCGTGGAAGTCGTAGTCGAAGTCGCGGCCGGCCTGTTGCGCACGTGCAACTGCCGCAACCCGCCGATCCCGTCGGCGTCGAGGTCGTAGGCCCACCGCCGGCGCTCGGCGTTGACCCGGTCACGCTCCCGGGTCAGCTCCTTCTCCTCGACCAGCGGCTTCCTGCGGGCGGCGAGCCGGTCCTCGCGGGGCACCACGTCGGGGAGGTTCCCGGTGGACATCGATGCGGCGCTCACAGGTTCGGCCAGCTCGTGGTGACCTTGTCCGGCGTGATCCTCGCGATGACCCATTGCGGGTTCGGCCCGGCGAACCCGGGATACGGCCCGCCCGTGTACTTGTGCGACAGCGCATCAACGAGCTTGCCGTCCGGGTCGTCGTCGAGCACGGTGGTGCCCTGCACCTGGGCGCTCTCATACGGGGTGGCCGCGTCGAAGATCACCACAGTCGCCCGTGGGTCCCGGTCGAGGTTGGCGCTCTTGCGGCGGCTCTTGGGCAGTGCGAACAGGAGGTCATCTCCGTCGCGCTTCACCCAAACGACTGTCGAATGCGGCCTTCCGTCCGGTTCGAGCGTCGAGAGCACGGCGAAGTTCTTGCCATCGAACAGCGCGCGGACCTCGTCCGAGAGCGGTGTCACGAGCTTCTCCCTTCCTGGCGGGCATGGCGATCGCTCACGCGGTCGGCCACGAGTGGGTAGTCGGGGAGGGCTCACGATCTCGCGAGGTTCGTCCTGCCGGTCACGGTCGGGCGCGCCGCCAGGTAGGCCTCCGCGACGACGGCGTGCATGACCAGGGCGAGCCAGAACGCGACGCCGAACCATTGCGTGCCGGCGTTGTCCTGGATCGCGAGCAACCCGACTGCCTGGAAGAGCCCCATCCACACCCGGGCCGTGCCCACGGCCAGCCCCATGGCGAACGCCCGGATCATGAAGCGCCGGTGCCGGGCGACGTCACGGCGGCGGACGGCGCGGTAGGCGAGCACGAGCGCGGCGAGGAACCAGGCACCGAACACGACCGCGGCGCTCGCCTCGAGCGTGCCGCCGTAGGGGAACCACACCCCGACGACGATCGCGGCGACGCCGGTGACCAGGCCCGCCGCGAGCACGACCCGGCCCAGGCGCCGGTGCACCCCGAGGTGCCGCGACCGGAACCGGCGCGAGAGCTGCAGCGGTGCGCCGAGCAGGTAGACCACGCCGGGCACGATGTGCACGTACGCCGCGACCGGGTGCAGCGCGTACCGCTGCTCGAATGCGTCCGGTTGCGGGACCGTCCCGGCGACGACGTTCGGCACGTCGACCGCGAGCCGGATGCTGAACGACACCAGCACCACGGCGATCAGAAGCGCCAGGATCGAGGATCGGAGCCCGCGCCGTGCGCCGAGCACCGCACCGATCAGCCGGGTCGTGCGCGCCCCGCGAGGAGTCTCGGTCATCGCCCCGTCCCGCCCTGCCGTTGCTCGTCGTCCTGGGTTCGGTCGCCGACCTCGATCGATGCCAGCCGCGCGATGTAGGCGTCGAGGTCGAGGCCGGACGCGGCGTCCTGGGCGCCGCGGCGGTGCGGACGCAGGCTCCCGTCCGGTGTCACGCGCACAATGGTGCTGGCGGTGTGGACGCGGCGCGGGTCGCGCAGCGCGTCGCCGTCGATCATCGGCACCCGCGCGCCCAGCCTGCTCGCGACGTCGGCCGCGGACGTGACCGGCGGCTGCCCGGTGCGGTTGGCGCTGCTGCCGTACAGGCGCGGGAAGCGGTCCCACAGCGGAGCCAGCGGAGCCCACCACCCGCTGAACACGGCCACGTGATCGTCCTGCACCGCGGACCGGGCCCACGCCGGCAACCGGGCTGCCTCGCGCACCGGAACCAGCAGCGAGAGCCGCTCGCGCAGCAACGCGGCGATCATCGGCTGCAACTCGCCCGGCAGGTCGAGGGCAGGCGCCACCCGCTGCCACTCGGCCTGGTCGTGCAGCGAGACCGCGACCGGCTGGTCCAGCGGCCGTCCCTTCACCGCGTTCACCGCGGACGCGCTGGTCGCGACGAGGCCGTAGGTCATCGGGCTGGGGTTGGGAACGATGACCGCCTGTCCGCGGGCCAGGGCCCGGCACGCCGCGTCGAGTCCGGGCGCAGCCCGCGTCACCGCTGGGTCCCGGGCACGAGCAGGGCCTGCGCGAGGCTCGCCCAGGCCGCGCGCTCGTCGGCCCTGTCGAGCAGCATCACGGCCACATGGTCGGCACCGGATCGCCGGTGCGCGGACACCCGCGCCACGACGGCGGCCGTGTCCCCCCAGGCCACCACGCTATCGACCAGGTGGTCGGAGAGCCGGTCGATGTCGTCGTCGGTGAAACCCATGCGCCGGAAGTTCTGCGCATAGGCGGGGATCGTCGCCATGAAACCCAACGGACCGGCCGCGATCCCGCGCGCCCGCACCGGATCGTCGTCCAGCACGACCATCTGCTCCACCACCAGCACGGCGTCGCCGAGCACCGTCCGTGCGGACGCGGTGTACTCGGGGGTGACCAGGACCGGCAGCGCCCCGGCCGACCGGTCCCGGGCGAGCCCCAGCATGCGGCTGCCCAGGGCCGCGAGCATCCGCGACCCGGTCGGCACGGCGGCGAGGCGGTCGAGGTATTCGCCCAGCGTCGCCAGCGGGCGCGGGCCGTGCGCTCCGCCCAACCCGACGACCAGCCGGCCCGGGTAGGACTCCTCGGCGCGCCGGTACAGCTCGAGCACCGCGCCGCTGTCGAACCGGTCCGCGGCGATGATGGACGTGCCCACCCGCGCGTGGCCGGTGGCCGCCAGCACCGCGAGGACCTGATCCAGGCTCTCCAGCCGCCCGCCGCTGAGCCAGATCGTGCCGAACCTCAGCTCCTCCAGCATCACCGCGGTGGCGACGAACGCGTCGTCGGCCGTCACGTCGATCACCGCGCCGATCGCGCCGAGTTCTCGCACACTCGCCCTGGTCGCCATGGCTCGACGGTAGGCGCCGGCCCGGCCCGCAGGGAAAGACCGGCCGCGCATGGGCTCAGAGCCGTAACCTCTCACGGTCCGACCCGTCGCGACGGAGGAGTGCCCGTGGAACCCGAGGTGCGTCAGCTGCGCTACTTCCTCGCCGTCGCCGAGGAGCTGAGCTTCACCCGCGCCGCGCGCAGGCTGCACATCGCCCAGCCCTCGCTGAGCGCCCAGATCCGCCGGCTCGAGTCACAGCTCGGCGTCGCCCTGCTCCAGCGCGACACCCACACGGTGACGCTCACCCCCGCCGGGCAGGCGCTGAACGCCCGGGGCCCGGCCGCGATCGCGGCGCTGCGGCACGCATGGGACGCCGCGCGCCAGGCCGGACCGGAGCTCACCGGGACACTGAGGCTCGCCTACACGCTCAGCGCCGGCTACGACACCGCGCCGGCGCTGGTGGCCGCCCTACACGAGCATCACCCGGGCATCGCGATCATCACCGAGGTGCTGCCGACCCCCGCGATCCTGCGCGCCATCCAGGATCGGCGGGCCGACGCCGGTCTGGCCCGGGCCCCGGCAGCGGCCGACGGCGTGCGCCTGCAGACGGTGCGGCGCGATCACCTGGGTGCTCTCGTGCGCGTCGACCACCCGCTCGCCGAACTCGCCGAAACCACGCTCACCGCGGTCGCCGAACACCCGCTCGCCATCCACCCGCGCAGCGCCAACCCGTCGTACTACGACCTGATCATTGGGCTGTTCGCCGACCGGGGGCTGCGACCGCGGCTGGTCGAGCGGGACGTCTCCCTGCACGTCAGCCAGCAGACGGTCGGCGACGCCGAGACCGTCGCTCTGGCCGGCGGTTCCACCACCGGCGGGCTCGCGGCGCACCTGCGCTGGGTTCCGCTGACGGAGCCCGTGACGGTCCCGATCGTGCTCGTGCTCCCTGCCGTCGAGGTGTCGTCGGTGGCCGACGGCTTCGAACGGGTCGCCACCGCACACGCCACCGCCCTGCACTGGCTCGACCCCGACCGAACTCGACGATCTCGGTTCCCGGCCGGTCCCGTGTAGCAGCTTCGTGTCGTGTTCATGGCCGGCTCCAGGGCTGTAGCGCCCATTCGGTCGCTACGATCATCTGCTTCCGCTGCTGCTGGGGGGTGTGGGGCTCGTCGGTGTCGGTGGCCCGGTCGGTGAGGGCCTGGACAGCTCCGGTGACGGCGCCGATGAACGCACCCACAAGCGCACCGGACGAGACGTCGTCGAGCTGGTCCGGGTAGGTGTCGCGGAGTCGGCGGGCGATCTCGCGCTGTGCGTCGAGCTGTCGCTGCAGCGCTCGGCCGCGCACCGTGGGAACCGTGCGGATCAGATGTGTGCGCAGCGCGGCTCCGGGGCCGACCAGGTCGTGCCCGGCGGCATCGACGCCCCGCAGCGCCCGCAGCAGGACGTCGATCGGACCGTCCTCGGTCCTGCGGTCCGCGATCGCGCCGATGACGGCCTGGATCCGTGCGTCGGCCTCCGGAAACAGCAACTCCTCCTTGCTGGCGAAGTAGCTGAAAAAGGTGCGTGTACCGATGTCTGCGGCTGCGGCGATGTCCGCGACGGTCGTGCCGTGGTAGCCGTTGCGCTCGAAGAGCTCGGTCGCGGCGTCGACGACCGCGCGGCGGGTTCGCTCTCGCTTGCGCTCACGGAGTGTGCTGTCCGGCATCCCAGCACGATACCGCAACTCTGCATCGAGTGCAGATCAGCACTCTTGCGAACATGCATCGGGTGCGGATACCTTCCTCTGTGAGACGTGGGAGGGCGCCATGAGCAGGGTGTTGATCGTCGGGGCGGGGATCGCGGGTTCCACACTGGCCTACTGGCTCGCGCGCGACGGGGCCGAGGTCACGGTCGTCGAGCGAGCCGGCGGGGAGCGGTCGAGCGGCAGCCCGGTCGACGTGCGGGGGCCCGCCACTGCCGTGGTCGAACGGATGGGACTGCACGCTCAGATTCAGCAGGCAGCCACCCGCGCGACCGGGCTCGCGATCGTCGACCCGTCGGGCCGCCGGGTCGGGCGGATTCCGATACAGCCGGGAGAGGGCGTCGAGCTGCCACGAGCCGACCTCGCTCGGATCCTCGCCGACGCCGCTCGCGACGTCGCCGAGTTCGTCTACGGCGACACGGTCACCACACTCGACGACGGCGGTGCCGGCGTCGACGTCACCTTCGAGCACGCGACCCCGCGGCGATTCGATCTCGTGGTCGGTGCCGATGGGGTGCATTCGCGCGTTCGCAGGCTGGCCTTCGGCCCTGAGAACGCGTTCGTCCGCCACCTCGGGATGTACGTGGCCACGGTCGCACTCGACGGGCCGGCCCTCGACGAGCGGACCGTCCTGATGCACAACGCCCCGGGCCGCGCGATCGCCGTCCATCCCACCACCGGTCGTGAGCTGGCGGCGTTCATCTTCCGTGCCCGACACACCTCCCACGCCGACCCGGTCACCCTCCTCGACGACGCATACCGCGGCATGGGCTGGCGGGTTCCCGAGCTCCTCGACCGTGCCCGCACCGCCGACGACCTCTGGTTCGACACGGTAAGCCGGGTCCGTCTGCCCCGCTGGTCGCGCGGCCGGACCGTGCTGGTCGGCGACGCGGCCTCGTGCGTGTCGCTACTCGGGGAGGGCTCGAGCCTGGCGATCGCCGGCGCCGCGACCCTGGCCGGAGCTCTGGCCACCGGCCCCGTCGATACTGCCCTGCGCACCTACGAACACACTCACCGCAGGCTCACGATGCCCAAGCAGCACGGCGTCGGACCGTTATCGCATCTGCTCGTCCCGGCAACCGAGGGCGGGATCGCGCTGCGCAACCTAGCCGTACGCTGCTGGCGATCGGCCGGCTGAGTGCCGGCGGCGGCCCACCCTTACGCCATCACGGTTCTCCGCGGATCGCCCATCACCAGGGCACCGGCCCGGCGTCGGAGGTGTAACCCTGCTGCGCCGTTCGCCGTCGGCGCGCCCGCGCGCCCAGCAGCACCGTCATCTCCCGCCGAGCGAGGCCCGCAACGATCTCCCTGCCGATGCCCCGTCCGCCGCCGGTCACCCAGGCGACCCGTGATTCGTGCTCGGCCATCAGGGTTGGCCCAGCACCGGGCCGCGTCGACCATCGGCGACCCGGTCGGGTGAGAGCACGACCCGGACGCCGGACGGGATCGGTGCGGTCCAGGCGTCGGTCACCTCGGAGAGCGGACGGACGAGGGTGTCCATCGCGATCGATCCCTCGGCCAGCATGGCGAACAGCGCGGGCAGGATCTCGGTCCTGACCCGGCCGAACGCCTCCCGGGGCACGCTGCCGCCGCCTTGGCCCAGCAGCTCGATGCCGGCACTTCGCAGCACCCCGGCCGGGAGCTCGATCGTCGCTGCGGCCATGGCACCGACCTGCACGTAGCGCGTGCGGTGGAACTCCGCGCCGAGGTCGCTGTTGGCCAGGGCGTCCAGTGTCTGCTCGGCGGGGCGGCCCCACAGGTAGTCCAGGACCAGGTCGAACGGGCGGTCGGCGTGCAACCGGCGAAGCTCTGCCCCGAGATGCCCCTCCGCGTCGCCGTCGGTGCCGAGCGTGATCGTGGTGTCGGCACCGAGCTCGGCGAGTCGTTCGAGCCGGGCGGCATCGCGGCCCGCGACGACGACGTGGTCCGCGCCGAACGTGTGCGTGGCGAGCTGGGCCGCCACCGAGCCGGTCACCCCGGTGCCGCCGAGGACGAGTACCGACTGCCCGGGCCGGATCTGCCCGGCGTACTGCAGCGCGAACCAGGCGGAGACGGCTGCGTTCGGCAGCGCGGCCGCGGCCGCGTCGTCGACCTCGTCCGGGACCTCGACCGCGAGATCGGGGTTGACCAGCATCCGCTCGGCCATGGCGCCGCCGGGCGGTGTCGCCCCGCTGTAGACTCGCCGGCCGTCGGGCAGGACCACGACCGCATCGAGCCCGATCGGGCCGGGCAGCCGCAGCGCTCCGCTGCCGTAGTGGGACCCCGCAACCAGGCTCCGTTCGATGTTCTTCACCGCCGCGGCCCGCACCTCGGCAACGACCATGTCGCCGGTGGCTACCGGCTCGGCCGCGTCACCGTGGCGGGGCGGGCGCCCCAGCGCCTCCACCACTGCTGCCTTCATGAGTCCTCCCGAGCCGGTTCGGTCGCAACGAGCGTGGCTTTCGTAGCAATCAACGCTACGAAGGCCACGCTCGTTGCGCAGGAGTCCGGGCCGCAACGGCTCATCGCGGCTCGATGTGCCCGAACCGGTGCCGGGTGCGGCTGATCGCCTGTTCGCGCAGCACGGTCGGCAGCTCGCGCCGGCCGTCGAGAAGGACGGCGGAGTCCACGACCGACGCGCCGGCGCCTGCCGCCGCGACCCGCAACTCCTCCGGCACCGCACCGAGCGCCCGGATCCGCTCGCCCGGCTCCGGGGCCAGGGCCGGTCCGCGGTGGACGCCGCCGGGCAGGGCCCCGGCCGGGACGCCGGGCCCGTGCAGCAGGACCGGGACCCCGGCCGTCGCCGCGGCGAGCAGCACCCGCAGCACGTCCGCCCGGGTGGTGCCGTCCCCGGCCCACAGGGTCAGCGACGGCAACGGCCGGTAGCGGAACACGTTGCTCTCCGCGGCGAGGCCGGTCGGGTCGTGTTCGATCCCGAACTCCGCGCGCCAGGCGGCGGCGTCGGACGCGGCGGCCCGTCGCAGCCGGTCCTGGCCCGCCGGGTCCAGATCGGACGCCGCGGTGAGCACCCGGTCGGCCACAGGGCCGGAGGTGCCGGACGTGCCGGACGTGGCCGGTGCGGCCGGGCCGTCGTGCCAGGTCCCGAACTGGGCCACGTAGTTCGGCCCACCCGGCTTCGCGCCCGGGCCCAGCACCGACCCCTTCCAGCCCCCGAAGGACTGGCGCGCCACGATCGCGCCGGTGATGTGCCGGTTGACGTAGGCGTTGCCGACCTCAACCCGGTCCAGCCAGCGGTCGATCTCGTCCTCGTCGAGGGATGCGATGCCGCCGGTGAGGCCGTAGCCGGTGCCGTTCTGCCAGTCGATCGCCTGGTCGAGGTCGCGGGCGGCCATCAGCCCGAGCACCGGCCCGAAGCACTCCGTGCGGTGGAACCAGGATCCCGGTGACACCCACGCGCGCACTCCCGGGCGCCACAGTCGCTCGCCGAGCCGCTGCGGGCGGACCAGCCACCGCTCGCCCGGCTCCAGGGTGGTCAGCGCGCGGTGCAGCTTGTCCGGCGGCTCGTCGATCAGCGGGCCCATCGTGGTCGCCAGGTCGGAGCCGGGGCCGACCCGCAGCGTCCGGACTGCGTCGAGGAGCTGGCGCCGCAGCCGACGACCGGTCGCCGAGCCGGTCGCGGCGGGCCCGACCAGGATCGCCAGCGACGCCGCCGAGCACTTCTGGCCGGCGTGCCCGAACGCGGAGCGGACGAGGTCGGCGACGGCCAGGTCCGGGTCGGCGGCCGGGGTGATCACCAGCGCGTTCTTGCCGCTGGTCTCGGCGATCAGGTTCAGGTCGGGGCGCCAGGACCGGAACAGCGCCGCCGTCTCCGACGCGCCGGTCAGCACCACCCGGTCGACCTCCGGATGGGTGATCAGCCGGCGTCCGGCGGCGGCCTCGTCGGTGGGCAGCAGCTGCAGCGCGTCACGGGGGATCCCGCCGCGGTGCAGCGCCTGCACGCCGGCCTCGGCGCAGGCCTGTACCTGCGGCGCGGGCTTGAGCAGCACCGGCGTGCCGGCGGCGAGCGCGGCCAGGCAGCCACCCATCGGGATCGCGATCGGGAAGTTCCACGGCGGGGTCACCGCCGCGACCCGGTCCGGGGTGAACGGGGCGCCGTCGAGCTCGGCCGCGCGTTCGGCGTAGTACGCGGCGAAGTCGACGGCCTCGGAGATCTCCGGGTCGGCCTCGGCGACCGTCTTGGCGCCCTCGTCGATCATCACCGCCAGCAGGGTGCCGCGGGCGGCGGCCAGCGCCCGGGCGGCCCGGCGCAGGATCGCGGCCCGCTCCGCGGCGGGGACGTCGCGCCAGCCCGATCCGGCGGCCCGGCGCACGGCCGCGTCGACCTCGGCCGGATCGGTCACGACCGCGGCCCGACGGACGGCGCCTGCGGCCCCGCCGGCCTCCGTCGACGCCGCGGCCTCACCGGCCTTCCCCGACCCACCGGCCTCGGCTGCCTGCCGCGCCCAGACCCGGTTCGCCGGTAGCGACGGGTCGGTGTCGGGTTCGTTGCGGAACCCCGGCGGGACCGGACCGTCGGGCAGGGGACCGTCCCTGCCGACGGGTGCCGCCAGCGTCCGGTCCTGGGTGCGGCGCGGGGTGTCGGCGACGGCGTCGCGGTCGCGCACCGAGGCCAGGAACCGGTCCAGGTAGGACGACGGGCCGGCGTCCGCCGCGAACAGCGTGTACAGGTACCCCTCCGGCGAGGCGTTCTCCTCCAGCCGGCGGACCAGGTAGGACACCGCGGTGTCGAAGTCGCCGCGGTGCACCACCGGGGTGTAGAGCACCAGGGTCGAGCCCGGCCCGGACTCCGGCAGGTCCCCGGCGACGGCCCGGGCGAACGCGGGCGCCATGCCCTGCAGCATCTCCAGGTCGAGCTGGGCACGGGCGCCGCGCGCCTGCGCCATCTCCAGCGCGAGCGCCACGTGGTGCAGGTGGTGCGAGGCGACACCGAGCCGCAGGCCGTGGCGCCCGTCCACCGCGGCCCCGCCCGGCACCCGGTGCCCGCCGATCGCGCGGTCGAGCAGCCGGACGTAGTTGGCGTCGACCTCGGCCTTCGTCGCGTACGGCGCCTGCGACCAGTCGTGCACCTCGGCGTCGACCCGCTCCATCGCGAGGTTGGCGCCCTTGACCAGACGGACCTTGATCGGCGCACCGCCGTCGGCTGCGCGGCGCGCGGCGAACTCGCCGAGCTCGTCCAGGGCGGCGACCGAGTCCGGCAGGTAGGCCTGCAGCACGATCCCGGCGGGCAGGTCGCGGAACTCGGGCCGTGACAGCAGCGTGGTGAACAGCGCGACGGTCAGGTGGAGGTCCTTGTACTCCTCCATGTCCAGGTTCACGAAGACGCCGTGCTCGCGGGCCGCGCGGTAGAGCGGCAGCAGCCGCTCGACGAGCCGATCCCGGCTTCCCTCCAGATCCCACGGCACCAGCTGCGAGGCCACCGACGACGCCTTGACCGACACGTGGTCGACGCCGGGGCGGCGCAGCAGCGCGATCGTCCGCGCCAGCCGGCGGTCCGCCTCGTCCTCGCCGAGCACCGCCTCGCCGAGCAGGTTGAGGTTGAGCCGGTGCCCCTGCGCCGCGGCGGCGTCGAGGCGCCGCGCGAGGGAGCGCCCACCCGCGTCGACGATCAGATGCCCGACCAGGCTGCGGAGCCGGGCCCGCGCGGCCGGGACGACGACGTGGGGCAGCAGCGGCGCGAG
>JAKDNL010000959.1 GCA_030451825.1 Pseudonocardia sp.
GGTCCGCCCGGCGCGGGCCCGCTCGGGTCGGTGATCGCGGCGCCGCCGGCGGCCTCGCTCGCCCCGTCGACGGACACGCCCTGCGGGGCGTCGGAGCCGCCGGCCGGACCGGCGGACCCCTTCCCGCCGGGAGCACCGTTGCCGCCGTTACCGGCCGGCCGCTGCTCCGTGTGCTCTGTGTGCTCTGTGTGCTCTGTGTGCTCCGTGTGCTCCGTGCCGGTGTCACCGGAGGCCCGGTCCGAGGTGGTCATCAGTGCGGGACCTTTCCGTTGCGGGATCCGGCCGAGGCGCCCGGAGGTGTGTCCAGCAGGCCCAGGGACAGGGCGGAGGTGACCGCGGCGGGCGCGGTCTGGCCGAGCCCGCAGATCGAGGCGTCACGCATCACCCGGGCCACATCCTCGAGCAGCGCCAGCTCCGTGTCCCGCGACCCCAACGGCGCCCCGCGTTCCAGGCGGGCGAGGGCCTCCTCCTGACGCACGGTGCCGACCCGACACGGCACACACTGCCCACACGACTCGTCCCGGAAGAACGCCGCGATCCGGCGCAACGTGCCGGTCAGGTCGGCCCCGGTGTCGAACGCGAGGATCACCCCGGAACCCAGCGTCGCCCCGATGTCGCGGGCACCCTCCAGGGTCAGCACCACATCGAGCTGCTCGGGCATCACGAACCCACCCGCCGCCCCGCCGAGCAGGATCGTGCGCAGCTCCCCGGTGGTCCCCCCGGCCAGGTCGAGGAGCTCGCGCAGCGTGGTGCCGAACTCGATCTCGTAGACCCCGGGTGTCGCGACCGCCCCGGCCAGGCAGAACAGCTTCGACCCGGTCGAGCGCTCGGCCCCGACCGAGGCGAACGCCGGCCCGCCGATGGTCAGGACCTCGAGCACGTTGTAGAGCGTCTCCACATTGTTGATCGCCGTGGGCTTACCGAACAGGCCGGATACGGCCGGGAACGGCGGCTTGTTCCGCGGTTCGCCCCGGTAGCCCTCCAGCGACTCCAGCAGCGCCGTCTCCTCCCCGCAGATGTAGGCCCCGGCGCCGCGGCGCAACTCGATGTCGAACCCGAACCCCTCCCCCATCACGTCCTCGCCGAGGTAGCCACGCGCCCGCGCCGCCTCGATCGCCGCCTCCAGGCGGCGGGTGGCCATCGGGTACTCACCACGGATGTAGAGATAGCCGACCCGGGACCCGGTCACGTAGCCGGCGATCGTCATGGACTCGACCAGCGCGAACGGGTCACCCTCCATCAACACCCGGTCCTTGAACGTGCCCGGCTCCGACTCATCGGCATTACACACCAGATAGTGCGGGCGTTCCGGCGCACCGGCCACCCCGTCCCACTTCACCCCGGTCGGGAACGCCGCCCCACCGCGCCCGGTCAACGACGAGTCCTTCAACTCGGCGATCACCCTGCTCGGCCCGAGATCGACCGCGCGGCGCAGGGCCTGGTAGCCGCCGCGGGAGCGGTAGTCATCCAGGCTGCCCGGGTCCACCACCCCGACCCGGCGCAACAACCGCAGCGGCCCGCCCCCGGGCAGCGTTCCGCGCGGCCCGGACTGCGGGACGCTGACGCTCGCGTCG
>JAKDNL010000404.1 GCA_030451825.1 Pseudonocardia sp.
GCTCGCCGGGACGGATCCGCTTCACCGTCGCCGCGTGCCGTCCCTCCGGGCCGGTCAGCTCCAGTGGCCCGCCCGCGGACGGCAGCGCGGCCAGGTCGTCGGCCAGGAACAGCGGCAGCGTGCTCACGCCGTCCATCCTCGCCCAGGCCCGCCACGCACGGCCGGTACCCCTCGTGCGCGGATATAGTCGCCCGGGCGACGGTTTCCGCGCACGGGGCTCACCCTCGCCAGGTGTCGCGCAGCCGGGAGAACAGGCCGTGGCCGTTGCGGGCGCCGCCGACCAGGTCGGGCTGCTCCTCGCCACGCAGCGTGGCCAGCTGGCGCAGCAGCTCGGTCTGCTCCTTGTCCAGCCTCGTCGGCACCGCGACCTCGACGTGCACCATCAGGTCGCCGGCGCCGTCCACGCGTCCGGTCGAGCGCAGCCGGGGCATCCCCTTGCCGCGCAGCGTCCGCACCGTGCCGGACTGGGTGCCGCCCTCGATGTGCAGCTCCTCGATCGAGTCGTCGAGCAGCTTAAGCGGCAGCGTCGCGCCCAGTGCGGCCGCGGTCATCGGCAGCGGGAGCGTGCAGTGCAGGTCCGCGCCGTCCCGGGTGAAGATCTCGTGCGGGGTCTCCTCGACCTCGACGTAGAGGTCGCCGGCCGGGCCGCCGCCGGAACCGACCTCGCCCTGACCGGACAGCCGCACCCGCATCCCCTCGGCCACACCGGGCGGGATCTTGACCGCGACCGAGCGGCGCGAGCGCACCCGTCCGTCGCCCGCGCACTGGCGGCACGGGTCCGGGATGATCTCGCCGAAGCCCCGGCAGGCCGGGCATGGCCGGGACGTCACGACCTGGCCGAGGAACGAGCGCTGCACGCTCTGGATCTCGCCGTTGCCGCCGCAGGTGTCACAGATCGTCGGGCTGCTGCCCTCGGCGCACCCGGAGCCGGTGCACTGGGTACACAGCACGGCAGTGTCGACGGTCAGGTCGCGCTGCACGCCGGTGGAGCACTCCTGCAGGCTCAGCTCCATCCGGATCAGCGCGTCCGCGCCGGGCTGGACCCGGCTGCGCGGACCCCGGCCACGGCCGCCACCGGCCGAGTTGCCGAAGAACGCGTCCATGATGTCGCCGAAGCCGCCGAACCCGCTGAACGGGTCGCCCCCTCCGCCGCCACCGCCGCCCCCGCGGGGGTCCATCGGGTCGCCGCCCAGATCGACGATGCGGCGCTTCTCCGGGTCGGTCAGCACCTCGTAGGCGGTGCTGACCTCGCGGAAGCGCTCCTGCGACGCCGGGTCCGGGTTGACGTCGGGATGCAACTCCCGCGCCAGACGCCGGTACGCCCGCTTGATCTCGTCCGGCCCGGCACCGCTCTCGATGCCCAGGATCCCGTAGTAGTCGCGTGCCACCTGGCTGTTCCCTCTTGGTCCTTCGTCTTGAGCTGCCGCGGCGGTATCTCGGCCGGGCCGTGGAGAAATGAGCGCGGTCTTCTAGCGCCCCGTCAGGATCTCACCCACGTATCGGGCGACGGCATCCACCGCCGAGATCGTGCCGGGATAGTCCATCCGGGTCGGTCCGACGACTCCCATCCCGCCCAGCGGCGTTCCGGAGCCGTAGCCGACCGTCACGACCGAGGCACCGCGCAGGTCCTCGGCCTCGTTCTCCTCGCCGATCCGCACCGTGACCAGGCCGGAGTCCTGCGACGAGGCCAGCAGCCGCAGCACCACGACCTGCTCCTCGAGCGCCTCCAGCACCTGGCGCAGCGAACCCGGGAAATCGGCGTAGTTGCGGGTCAGGTTCGCCGTCCCACCCAGCACCAGGCGCTCCTCCGGGTGCTCGACCAGCGTCTCGATCAGCACCGTGGCCACCGTGGTGAGCGGGGCCTGCAGGTCCGGCGGGCCGGCCTCGACCAGGTCGGCCACCGCGGCCGAGGCCTCGCCCAGACGCTGACCGGACAGTGCGCCGTTGAGCAGGTCGCGCAGGCGGGCGACGTCGGTGTCGGACAGGACGTCGCCGAGGTCGACGACGCGCTGGTCCACCCGCCCGGAGTCGGTGATCAGCACCAGCATCAGCCGGGCCGGGGTCAGCGCGACGACCTCGAGATGGCGCACGGTGGAGCGGGTCAGCGTCGGGTACTGCACGACGGCGACCTGGCGGGTGAGCTGGGCCAGCAGCCGGACGCTGCGGCGCAGCACGTCGTCCAGGTCGACCGCGCCCTCGAGGAACGTCTGGATCGCCCGCCGCTCGGCCGAGGACAGCGGCTTCACCGCCGCGATCCGGTCCACGAACTGGCGGTAGCCCTTGTCGGTGGGGATCCGGCCCGCGCTGGTGTGCGGCTGGGCGATCAGGCCGTCCTCCTCCAGCACCGCCATGTCGTTGCGCACGGTCGCGCTGGAGACGCCCAGGTTGTGCCGGTCCACGATCGCCCGGGACCCGACCGGTTCCTGGGTCGAGACGTAGTCCGCGACGATCGCGCGCAGGACGGCGAACCGTCGTTCGTCGGCATTCATCCCTGAGCACCTCCCCCGGTCGTCCGCGAACCTCACAGATGTGAACCGTCGTCCAGTCTAGGCCGTGTCGAGTGTCATGGCCGCCCGCACGCGAGACGATCCCGGCTCGGAACGCCCCGGCCCGGGCTGTGGCACCGTGGGATGTGTGCCTCCTCCGCGCCGTTTCGGCCGCCGCTGGCTGCTGGTCGGTGCCGGGGCGGCCGCCCTGGTCGGGGCCGGGACGGTGGAGGGCTGGCTGCCCGTCACCCTCGCCGCGGACGCGGATCCGACCCCCGCGCAGCTGCGTGACGCCGTGCTGTCCGGTGTCGTCGCACACACCGGCGTCGCCGAGAGCACCGGGCGTCTCGGGCTGCCCGACATCCCCCGGCTGGAGAGCGCGTCCGCGCTGCTGTCCACCACGACCCGGATCCGGGTCCAGGTCGCGGACGAGGACCGGTGGCGGATCGACCAGCTCACCCCGGCCGGCGAGATCGACACCTACCGGCTCGGCGGCAGCGAGTACCTCTGGGACTACGGCGGCAACCGGCTGACCACGATCCATGGGATCGCCCCGGTCCGGCTGCCGCGCGCGTCCGACTTCGCGCCGTCCGACCTGGCCCGGCGGCTGCTGGGGATCACCGCGGCCGATCCGGTGTCCGCCCTGCCGCCGCGCCGGGTCGCGGGGTACGCGGTCCCCGGGATCCGGGTCGGTCCCACCGACCCGGACGGCACCGTCGGGCGGATCGACGTCTGGGCGCTGCCCGGCCCGGCCGGGACACCCGCGCTGCCGATGGCCGTCGAGATCGCTGCGAAGGGCGGCGCCGATCCGGTGCTGTCCACGGCGTTCACCTCGGTCGAGGCGGCCCCGCCGTCCGGGCTCGCGCTGCGCCCGGACGTCCCGCCCGGCGCCGAGTCGGTCTCCGCCCGGCCCGGCGACCTGGCCGGGGTGCTGCGCGGGCTGAACGCGCCCCCGCCGCCGGACTCGCTGGCGCGACGTCCGCGGGTCGAGCTGCCCGACTCCGACTCCGACTCCGACGACGGCGGCGGTCTGCCCGGCGTCGGCGTGTACGGGACGGGGGTGAGCCGGTTCGTGCTGGTCCCGGCCGGGCGCGACGTCGCCCGTCAGATCATCGGCGGCGGCGGCGCCGCGGGCGGGGTGCCGGTCCCCGGCTTTGCCCCGGACCGCGCGGTGCGGGTCGCGACGCCGCTGCTCAGCCTCGTCGTGGTGCGCCGCCGCGGCGGCGGGTACCTGCTGGCCGGGACGGTGGCGCCGACGGTGCTCGAGCAGGCCGCGAACGAGCTCGTCCCCGGGGTGCGTTCGTGAGCGGGGGCGCGTTCGTGAGCACCGGCCGCGGCGGCACCGGCCCGGTGATCCGCACCGACGGGCTGACCAAACGCTTCGGCCGGATCGTCGCCGTGGACGGGGTCGACCTGGACGTCCCGGCCGGATCCCGCTTCGGGCTGCTCGGCCCGAACGGCTCCGGCAAGACGACGCTGGTCCGGCTGCTGCTCGGCCTCGTGCACCCGACGTCCGGGTCGGCGCACGTGCTGGGCGAACCGATGCCCCGGGCCGCGGCGAGCGTGCTGCCCCGAGTCGGTGCGCTGGTCGAGGGCCCGGCCGCGTGGCCGGGCCTGTCCGGGCGGTCCAACCTGCGGATGCTCGACGCGGCCGGCACCCGCGGCGGTCTGGTGATGCGTCCGGGAGCCCGCCGCCGGCGCGTCGATGAGGCGCTGGAACAGGTGGGCCTGGCCGGGGTCGACCGGCGCCCGGTGCGGGCCTACTCGCTGGGCATGCGCCAGCGCCTGGGCATCGCCGCGGCCCTGCTTCGCCGGCCGCCGCTGCTGATCCTGGACGAGCCGACGAACGGCCTGGATCCGCGCGGCATCGGCGAGATCCGCGAGCTGCTGGTCGCGCTGAACCACGGCGGCACCACCGTCGTGCTGTCGAGCCACCTGCTCTCCGAGGTCGAGGCGCTGTGCACCCGGATCGGCCTGATGGACGACGGGGCGCTCGTGCTCACCGAGGACATGGCCGCCCTGCGCGCCCCGACCGGCCGGGTCACCGTGCACACCCCCGACCCGGACGGCGCCGCGCGGCTGCTCGGGCGCGCCGTCGAGGCCCGGATCGACGCGACGACGCTGCAGGTCCGCGCGGACGACCCGGCCGGGCTGAACGCGCACCTGGTCGCCGGCGGCGTGGCCGTGACCGGGCTCGAGGTGCAGCGGCGGACGCTGGAGCAGGTGGTGCTGGACCATTCCGGCTCCGGCGCGGACCGGTTCGACCCGGACCGCAACGGGCGCCCCGGGAACTCGCACGACGACGACCCGGCCGGCCCGTCGACCGAGCGGATCCTGCGGTGATCGGCGTCGAGCTGGCCCTGATGCTGCGCCGTCGACGCGTGTGGCTGTGCTGGGCGCTGCTGTGCGCGCTGCCGGCGCTGGTCGCGGTGCTGCTGTCCTCGACCGGCCTGGTCCCGCCGCCCGGTCGCGGCGCCGCGTTCCTGTCCGCGGTCACCACGAACGGCCAGATCTTCCCGGCAGCGGCACTGGCCCTGGTGCTGCCGGTGTTCCTGCCGATCACGGTCGCGGTCGTCGCCGGGGACACCGTGGCCGGTGAGGCGGCCACCGGGATGCTGCGCTACCTGCTCCTCCGCCCGGTCGGGCGGCTGCGGATGCTGTTCGCGAAGCTCGTCTCGGTGGCGGCGTTCGTGCTGCTCGCGGTCGCGTTCGTGACGGTCACGTCCTACGTCGTGGGCATCGCCGCGTTCGGGTTCGGCGGGACGACCACCAGCGGCGGCACGGCCGCCGTCACCGGGTTCGGCGCCGTGCCGTCGCTGTCCGGGGCCGTGATCGAGCCGGTCGACCTGGTCACCCGCACGCTGCTCACGGTCGGCTACCTGGCGCTGTGCATGCTCACCCTCGGCGCGGTCGGGATCTTCTTCTCCACGCTGACCGACTCGCCGCTGGCCGCCGCGCTCGGGGTGCTGGCGGTCGTCGTGACGAGCGCGTCACTGCAGCCGCTGGAGGCGGCCGGCGCCGTCGAGCAGTTCCTGCCGACGGCGCACTGGCTGGCCTGGATCGACCTGTTCCGCGATCCGATCCTCTATGCCGCCCTCGACCGGGGTGCGCTGGTCCAGCTCGGCTGGATCGTGGTCGCGTTCGGCGCGGCCTGGGCGAACCTGGCCACCAAGGACGTCACGAGCTGAGCCAGCCTGGCATCCGAGACCGCGGTGCGCCCGCCGATCCCGGCAGGGGGCGCCTGCCGATCCCGGCAGGGGGTCGGGGTGGTCCTCAGGCCCGGCCGGCCGCGCGCAGGGAGCCGCAGTCGGTGGGTGCCTGGGCGATCGGCGCCGGGGACAGGGCGCGCAGCACCAGCCCGGTGACCGCCTCGTCGGTGGGCAGCCCGGAGTGCGAGACCTGCGCGCCGGCACACAGCTGCTGGAGCTCGACGTTCGTGGCGCCGTCGAGGCGGGCGGAGTCCGGCGGGGTGACGGTCTCGTCGCCGGTCGTCCACAGCGACAGCCACGGCACCTGCGCGCCGACCCGGTCGGCGTCCAGCTCGGTGAGCAGCGACGATCCCGGCGCGAGCTGACGGCAGGCCTGCGGGCAGGCGTCCGGGGCGAACGTCGAGCCGAGCGTGGCCAGGGTCGTCCCGTGCAGCGGCGAGCCGAGCGTGACGATCCGGCGGGCCTTCGTCGCGCCGTCCTCGCGGGCCGCCCACAGGCCGGTGACCACCCCGCCCGCCGAGTAGCCGACGACGTCGACCGACGGCGCCCCGTCGCGCAACGCGGCGTCCACGGCCGCGTCGAGCACGTCGACCTGCCGGTTCAGGTCGCCGGTGCCGTCGCCCTCCAGGGTGAGCACCTGCGCCGGACGTCCGGTGGCCTGTATCCGGGCCGCGAGCTGCAGCAGCCCGGACCGGCTCCCGCCGTAGCCGGGGACCAGCAGCACCGTCCCGGGCCGGTCCTGCGCGACCGGCAACCCGCCGTCGGACCCGTCCCGCGACCCGACGACGGTCACCAGCACCGCGACCACCCCGGCCACCACGACGAGAGCGAGCACCCCCACCAGCAGCCTCCGCCGAGGACTCACCGCAAGCCCCCCTGCTTCGCACGGGAT
>JAKDNL010000405.1 GCA_030451825.1 Pseudonocardia sp.
TACAGACGAAGGAGACATGCACGTCTTTACCGTATGCGTCGGTGCAGGACGGGCGGTGCAGGGCCCGGTCACGCGGCAGGCAGTACCTCGACGTCGTAGCGGGGGATCTGCCCGTCGGCGGTCATGATCGGGATGCGTTCGAGCTGGGCTTGGGCGACGAGCAGCCGGTCGAAGGGGTCACGGTGCAGCGGCGGCAGCGTCGCCACCTGTAGCGCGTGCGCATGCGTGACCGGGAGGCCGTCCACCGCGTCGCGCTGCATCCGGGACGGGACGAAGTCGCGGGCAGGGGCCGGCAGGTCCAGCTTCCCGGTCGCGCTCTTGATCGCGATCTCCCACGAGCTCGCCGCGGAGAGCAGCAGCGTCGAGGACGGATCCACGAGCCGGTCGCGAGACTCGGCGGACAGGCGCGCGGGGTCCTGCACCATCCAGAGCCAGACCTGGGTGTCCAGGAGCAGCCTCATTCCTCGAAGCCCCGCAGGACCGACTCCGGCAGCGGTGCGTCGAAGTCGCCGGGCACCGTGACCAGCCCGGCGTCCTGGCCGAGGACTCGCGGCCCGCTCCGCGGGACCGGCACCAGCCGCGCGACCGGCTCGCCATCCCGGGTGATGGTGACCTCCTCGCCGGCCGCCGCCCGGCGCAACAGCTCGGACAGCGTCGACTTCGCCTCGTGCACGCCGACATCGACCATCGGCCCCAGCTTAGCCAGGCCGCCGACTAAGCACGAGGTCCGTACCGCGCGGGAACCGGTCGTAGGGTGGTGCGATGGCGTTCCCCCTTCCGTCCGGCGGTACGGCAGGACCGCCCGGGCACGACCTGCACCACCACGGCGACGTCGACGCGGCCGAGGGGCTCGTCGACTTCGCGGTCAACGTGCAGGGCGAGGGGCCGCCCGTGTGGTTGCGCGACCGGCTCGCCGCGACCCTCGACGAGCTCGGCCGCTACCCCGGTGCGGCGCACGACGCGGCCGCGCGCGCCGCGGTCGGTGCCCGGCACGGCCGGCCGCCGGAGCAGGTGCTGACACTGGCCGGTAGCGCCGAGGGGTTCGCGCTGCTCCCGTCGCTGACCCCGCGCCACGCCGTCGTCGTGCACCCGGGGTTCACCGAGCCCGAGGCCGTGCTGCGCGACGCCGGGATCGAGGTCACCCGCGTCCTCACCGACGCCCGCGACGGGCACGCGCTGGACCCGGCCGCCGTTCCGGCCGACGCCGACCTGGTCGTCGTCGGGAACCCGACGAACCCGACCGGGGTTCTGCACCCGTCCGACACGATCCGCTCGCTGGCACAGCCCGGGCGCGTGCTGCTGGTCGACGAGGCGTTCGCCGACGCCGTCCCCGGCGAGCCGGAGTCGGTCGCGGGCGAGACGTCGCTGCCCGGGCTGCTGGTGTTCCGCTCGCTGACCAAGACCTGGGCGCTGGCCGGGCTGCGCGCCGGCTACGCACTCGGCGACCCGGTGCTGCTGCAACGGCTCGCCGCACCGCGCCCGCCGTGGCCGGTCTCGACGCTCGCGCTGGAGGCGATCCTGGCCTGCTGCGAGCCGGCCGCGCTGTCGGCGGCCGACCAGCGTGCCCGCGAGCTGGCGGCGCACCGCGTCGAGCAGACGTCCGCGCTGGATGCGCTCGAGGGCGTCGACGTGCTGCACGGGTCGGCGCCCTATCTGTTGCTGCACCTGCCGGACGGCCGGGGCGAGGCCGTCCGGGCCCGGCTGCGTGCCGATGGCATCGCGGTGCGCCGGTGCGACACGTTCCCCGGTCTCGGGCCCGATCACCTGCGGGTGGCGGTCCGCCCGCCGCGCACCGCCCGCGTGCTCGTCGAGGCCCTCGACACCGCGCTGCGTGAGCTGACGGTGCCGGCGTGAGCGCGCTCCCACACCCGGAGGCGGCGCGATGACCGCCCGGCTGCGGGACGTCGTCGACGCGCTGGAGGCGGCGTACCCGCCCGCGCTGGCCCACGACTGGGACGCCGTCGGGCTCGCCTGCGGCGACCCCGACGACAAGGTGTCGCGGGTGCACTTCGCCGTCGACCCGGTCGTCGAGACGGTCTCCGAGACCCTGGCCCGGGAGTCGCAGCTGCTCGTCACCCACCACCCGCTGCTGTTGCGCGGGGTACACGGGGTCGGCGCGGACACGCCCAAGGGCGCTCTGCTGCACCGCCTGATCCGGGGCGGGGCCGGGCTGTTCACCGCGCACACCAACGCCGACTCGGCCGACCCCGGTGTCTCCGACGCCCTGGCCGCGGCGCTGGGCGTGCGGGTCGACGGGCCGTTGCAGCCGGTCCCGGCCCCGCCGCTGGACAAGATCGTCACCTTCGTGCCGGTCGGGCCCGCGATCGGCGCCGTGCACGCCGCACTGTCCGCGGCCGGCGCCGGGCACGTCGGCGACTACAGCCACTGCTCGTTCGCCACGGCCGGGACCGGCCAGTTCCTGCCGCACGAGGGCGCCAACCCGGCGGTCGGGCAGGTCGGGAAGCTCGAACGGGTCGCCGAGACGCGGATCGAGATGGTGCTCCCGCGGGCACGCCGACGCGCCGTCGTCGAGGCGCTGCGGGCCGCGCACCCCTACGAGGAGCCCGCGTTCGACGTCCTGGAGATGGCCGACCTGCCCTCGGCCTGCGGTCTGGGCCGGGTCGGCGAGCTGGAGCGGCCCGAGTCGTTCGCGGCGTTCACCGAGCGGGTCGCGGCCGGGCTGCCGGCCACGGTCTGGGGCGTGCGCGGGGCCGGCGACCCGGACCGGGAGATCTGCCGGGTCGCGGTCTGCGGCGGGGCGGGCGAGTCCGCGATGGACGCGGCGGTCGCGGCCGGGGCGGACGCCTACGTCACGGCCGACCTGCGCCACCACCCGGCCTCGGAGCACGTGCTGGCCGGGACCGGGCCGGGCGCCGCGACCCCGGCGCTGGTCGACGTCGCGCACTGGGCCTCGGAGTGGCCCTGGTGCGCGCAGGCCGCGGATGTCGTCGCCGCGGCACTCGGCGGTAGCGTCGAGGTCCGCGTCTCCCGGATCCGCACCGACCCGTGGACGACCGCCGCCCAGCCCTCCACCGCCGGACCCTCCATCACAGCGGCACTCCCGCCGCATGACTGACGAGAACGAGGCAGGACCCATCATGAAGGCAGACCCGACGAAGGTGGCGATCCTGTGAAGGCCGACGTCGCAGCGCAGACCCGGCTGCTGGAGCTGGCCGGGGTCGACGCCGAGATCGGGCGCCTGGAGCACCAGCGGCGCACGCTGCCCGAGCACGCCGAGCTCGCCGAGGCCGAGAGGAGCGTGCAGGCCGCGAAGGACGCCGTCGTGCGTGCCGAGACCCAGGCCGGTGACCTGGACCGCGACATCCGCCGGATCGAGCGCGACGTCGAGGGTGTGCGCTCGCGCACCGAGAAGGACCAGGCGATGCTCGCCGGGTCCGGTGTCGGGGCCAAGCAGGCCACCGAGCTGCAGCACGAGCTCGACACCCTGGCCCGCCGCCAGGGCGTGCTGGAGGACGAGCAGCTCGAGATCATGGAGCAGCGCGAGGCGGTCGGGATGGACCTCCAGCACGCCCAGCGCACGCTGGCCGAGGCCGAGGGGGCCGTCGCCGCCGTCACCGAGCGCCGCGACACGGCCGTCGCCGACCTCGACGCCGCCCGCACCGGCCGTGACCGGGCGCGCGAGGAGCTGCTGCCGACGGTGCCCGAGGACCTGATGGCCGACTACCGGCGCCGCCGCGAGGGCGGCAAGGTCGGCGCCGGCCTGCTGCGCGAGTCCCGTTGCGGCGCCTGCCGGCTCGAGCTGGACCGCACGTTCCTGTCCCAGGTCCGCGGGCGGGACGCCGACGACGTCGTGCACTGCGAGGAGTGCGGCGCGATCCTGGTGCGCACCAAGGAGTCCGGCCTGTGAGTGTGCCGGTGAACGGGCCCGTGACGATGATCATCGAGGCGGACGGCGGCTCGCGCGGCAACCCCGGCCCGGCCGGCTACGGCGCCGTGGTGCTCGACGGCGCCGGGGAGACCGTGCTGGCCGAGGTGTACGACGGCCTGGGCCGGGCCACGAACAACGTCGCCGAGTACAACGGCCTGATCGGCGGGCTCTCCGCGGCGCTGGAGCTGGGTGCGACCGAGGTCGACGTCCGGATGGACTCCAAGCTCGTCGTCGAGCAGATGTGCGGGCGCTGGAAGGTCAAGCACCCGGCGATGGCGCCGCTGGCGCAGCGTGCCCGTGACCTGGCTGCCGAGTTCGACCGGGTCGACTACGAGTGGATCCCGCGGGCGCGCAACTCCCGCGCGGATGCGCTGGCGAACAAGGCGATGGACGGCGGGTCCAGCCCGTCGGTGGCTGCCGCCCAGCCCGGTGGTGCCCCGCTCGGCGGCGCCGGCGAGAGCAGCGACCCGTCCGGGGCGACCACCGAGGCGCTGTCCGCCCGCGACGTCGTCACGGCGGTGGCCGGGCCCTCGGTCGCGCCTACCTCCTCCGCGAGTGACGCCGCCGCTGCGGCGACGGCCTGGACCGGGCAGATCGGCGTGCCGACCCGGCTGATCCTGCTGCGCCACGGCCAGACCGAGCTCTCGGTGCACCGGCGCTACTCCGGGCGCGGCGACCCCGAGCTGACCGAGCTGGGCCAGGCCCAGGCCGCCGCGGCCGCCCGCGCGCTGGCCGTGCGGTTCACCGCACAGGAGATCGAGATCGCGGCGATCCTGACCTCGCCGCTGCGCCGGGCCCGCCAGACCGCCGCGGCGCTCGCCGAGACGACCGCGGCGTCGCTGCAGGTCCGCGACCGGTTGATCGAGACCGACTTCGGCGGCTGGGAGGGCCTCACGTTCGCCGAAGCCCGCAACCGTGACCCGGAGCTGCACGCGCGCTGGCTCGGCTCCGCCGACGTACCGCCGCCCGGCGGGGAGAGCTTCGCGTCGGTGGGGGAGCGGGTGGCCGCGGAGAAGGACGCGATCCTCACCGAGTTCCCCGGGAGGACGGTCGTCCTGGTCAGTCACGTGACCCCGATCAAGATGCTGCTGCGCGACGCGCTCGGGGCCGGACCGTCGGTGCTCTACCGGCTACACCTGGACCTGGCCTCGGTGAACGTGGCCGAGTTCTACCCGGACGGCGGAGCGTCGGTCCGGCTGGTCAACGACACGTCCTACCTCAGCGGTCTCTGAGCGCAGCTTGGGGAGCGAGAATCGCTTCTGAATCGATCTTTCGACGCCCGTCCGTGGTGGATCCGACTCCGGACGGTGGACGCCCCTTGCCCGCTCGCCCTCGCGCGGGTGATGATCTGTGTGCACCGTCCGGATGTTTCCGGTCACGGAGCGTTGGGATCGGGCACTGTCGGGGCGTTCGCGGGGAGCGGTGGCACAACGATGTCGATCGAGCACATCCACGACTACGGGTACGACATGGCGCACGAGATGAAGACCGTAGCGAGGATGCCGCAGCAGCGCCGCGGCACGTCGCGCCCGATCGTCCGTGGGTTGGTCCCACGCGACCTGGACCCGGACACCGACTTCGGCCACGACCAGGCCCACGAGCTCTGAACAGCGCCCGGTAATGAGACCGACCGGCAATTGATGCGCTGGTGGGGCCGGTGACCGGTCTGCACACCTCGATCGGCCCTGCCGGCGGTGGCGATCACGAGCAGGCCCCTCGCAGCGACGGGTGCGACGAACGGATCGCTCGGGCCAACACCGTCTCACCCCTACGACCCCGCCATCGGCGTTTTCCATGGTCAACGGGGCACCACTGCTCTCAAAACCAGGTTCGACAGCACTGGTGCCCCGTTGACCATGGTCAGGGGTCATGTGATGTCCCCGGATTGATCCACACCTGCGGGGTGCGAACGAGGTGTGGGGCCGCTTTCGCTTCCCCTGCGGTGGTCGCTGTGTCGATGGGGCGGGTGCCGCATCCGTCGGCCGGCTCGCCGGTCGCTCTCAGGTCCCCTCCCGGCTGGCTGGAGGGGAGAGCTCAGGAGAGACCGGTGAGGGTCACCACGGCCCAGAGTGCGGTGGTGGCCGCGGCCAGTCCGAGCGGGACGGTCAGGGCGCCGAGCGCGAGGAACGTCCCGAGCCGCGGTGGCTCCCCGCGCTCGCCGGCGACCCGTCGCCACAGCAGGGTGGCCAGCGACCCGGTGTAGGTCAGGTTCGGGCCGATGTTCACCCCGAGCAGGACGGCCAGCACGACCGCCGGGTGCGCCGTCGCGCCGACGGCGGTGAGCAGCACCAGCGTCGCCGGCAGGTTGTTCACCAGGTTCGCCAGTACCGCCGCGATCCCGGCCACGGCCAGCAACCCCGTCCAGGACGGCGCCGACGGCAGCAGCGCGGCCAGCCCGTCGGCGAGCCCGCGCGAGCTCACCGCCGCCACCACGACACCGAGGGCGAGCACGAACAGGCAGAACGGCAACGACAACGCCCGCACGATCCCGGCCGGTCCGATCTCGTGCCGGACCAGCGCCCGCACCGCCAGCACCGTGGCCCCCACCGCGGCGACCCAGGCCGGCGCCACACCCAGCGCCGACGACGACCCGAACCCGACCAGCGTCAGCGCCAGCACTCCCAGCGCGAATCCCGGCCGTGCGCGGGTAACGGGGTCCTGGCCGCGGTATACGCGCCCCCCCGGGTCCCGGG
>JAKDNL010000406.1 GCA_030451825.1 Pseudonocardia sp.
TCACCGTTCCAGCATGGTCGGGTATATGGCATTCTCCAATGGCCAATCCTGGCGTGATCGAAGAGGCCAATCATGGTGATCGCGGACGTGCCACCAGTGCCGCTGGACCGGATGTCGGAGGTGGCGCTGGCCGTGCAGCTGGCCGACGGGCTGCGCGAGGCCGCCGTACGCGGGGCGCTGCGTTCCGGCGACCGGTTGCCCTCGACCCGCGCACTCGCCGTCGATCTGGGGGTGAGCCGGACGGTCACGGCCGCCGCGTACGAGCAGCTCCTCGCCGAGGGATGGGTGCACGGACGCGTCGGGGCGGGGACGTTCGTCACCGGCCGCCCCGCCGCGCCCGCCGTTCCCGGGAACGGCGCGAGTGACGCGTCACGGCAGCGGGCCGGCGAGGAGGCCGCGATGGTGCGTCACCCGGGCGCCGTTGCGGACACCACGACGGGACCGCGCGGTGCCCTGCCCGGCGGCGTTCCGTCCCCCTCCGGGGCGCAGCCGTCGAGTGACGCGTCATGGCTCCGGATCGGCGTCCGGACCGCCACCGTGCGTCCCCCGGCCGACACAGGAGTTCTCTCGCTGGCACCGGGGACGCCGTGCGTCGACGTGCTGGACCCCGCGGCGTGGCGGCGGGCCTGGCGCGCCGCGGCGGACCCGGAACCGGACGATGTGCCCCGCCCGGACGGGCTGCCGGCGTTCCGGGCGGTCGTCGCCGAGCACCTGCTGCGCCATCGCGGCCTGACCGCCGATCCGGACGACGTGCTGGCCACCGCCGGAAGCTCCGCGGCGATCGCCGAACTGGCGCGGCTGCTGCCGGCGGGGTCGCGGGTCGCGGTCGAGGAGCCGGGTTACATGCGCGCGGTGACGGCGCTGCGCGCGGCCGGGCTGGAGGTCGTCGGGGTGCCGGTGGACGGCGCCGGGATGGTCGTGGACGCACTGCCCGCCGGGTGCGCGGCCGTCTACTGCACCCCGGCCCACCAGTTCCCGCTGGGATCGCGGCTCACGGCGTCGCGGCGGGTCGCGCTCGTCGAGCGGGCGCGCGCCGAGCGGATGCTGGTGATCGAGGACGACTACGACGGCGAGCTGCGCTACGACGTCGCCCCGCTGCCGTTGCTGGCCGCGCTGGCGCCGGAGGTGGTGGTGCACCTCGGGACGGCGAGCAAGATCGTCAGCCAGACGCTGGGCGCCGGGTGGCTGGTCGCGCCGCCGGACGTGCGCGACGCGCTGCGCGACCTGCGCGCCCGGACCGGGACCCGCCCGTCGCCGGCCGGGCAGCGGGTGTTCGCCGCGTTCGCCGCGCACGGTGACCTGGCCCGCCACCTGCGCCGGCTGCGTCGCGAGCTCGGTGCCCGCCGGGATCTGGTCCGCGACGTCGTGGCCGGGACGGGCTGGTCGGTCACCGGAGAGGCGGCCGGCGCTCACGTCGTGCTCACACCGGCCGTCGACGGGGCGCCGTCGGACGCCCCGGTTGTCGACGGGCCGCCGTCGGGAACCCTGGCGACCGGTGGGCCGTCGTCGGGCGCCGGGGTGGAGGCCGACGTCGTCGCGTCGGCGCGCGCCCGCGGGGTCGAGGTCGCCGGGCTGGCCGATCACTACCACGCCGGCCCGCCCACCCGCGACGGCATCGTCGTCGGCTACGCCGCCCACACCCGCCCCGTGCTGGCCACCGCGCTCGCCCGCCTGGCCACCATCCTCACCTGACCCCAGCTGACCCTCGTGGTGGCCGGGACGCGCCCCCGACGGTGGCATCATGCGGTCGTCGGGATCGGCAGCGGGAGGAGCGGACATGGTGGATGCGTCGTCGGACGGTGCGCGGACTCCCGCGGCGAGGTTGCGGGCGTTGCTCGCGGCGGCCCCGGTGGACGGGCCGGTGCTCGCCCCCGGTGCCTACGACGCCCTGTCCGCGCGCCTGGTCGCCGACGCCGGGTTCCCCTGCGTCTACATGACCGGCTTCGGCACCACCGCGTCGCTGATCGGCCAGCCCGACATCGGGTTGCTCGGGGCGGCCGAGATGGCCGACAACGCGCGCCGGATCGCCTCGGTGGTCGGCGACGCCCCGCTGATCGCCGACGCGGACACCGGCTACGGCAACGCGCTCAACGTGGCCCGCACCGTCGAGACCTACGAGCGGGCCGGGGTGGCCGGTATCCAGCTCGAGGACCAGGTCACGCCGAAGCGCTGCGGCCACATGGGCGGCAAGCAGGTGATCGCGGCCGCGGAGATGGCGGGCAAGATCCGGGCCGCCTGCG
The DNA here is from genome assembly GCA_030451825.1 of Pseudonocardia sp. Taxonomy (GTDB): domain Bacteria; phylum Actinomycetota; class Actinomycetes; order Mycobacteriales; family Pseudonocardiaceae; genus Pseudonocardia. The sequence continues at coordinate 2,241 of JAKDNL010000406.1, forward strand.
AGGCCCGCCGGGATCCGGACACGGTGATCATCGCGCGTACCGACGCGGTCGCCACCGACGGCGTCGACGAGGCACTGGACCGGGCGCGGACGTTCCGTGACGCCGGCGCGGACGTGCTGTTCGTCGAGGCCCCGACGGGTGAGGCGGACATCGAGAAGATCGCCGGGGCGCTTGCCGGCGAGACACCGCTGCTGTTCAACTGGGCCGAGGGCGGGCGCACGCCGCCGCTGACCCTGCCGCGGCTGCGTGAACTGGGGTTCTCGCTGGTCCTCTACCCGATCGGCACGTTGCTCGCCGCGACCGCGGGGGTCCGTTCGCTGCTGGAGACGCTGCGCCGCGACGGCACCCCGGCCGCCGCGCTCGGCTCCCCGCAGCAGATGACGCTGCCGGGCTTCGACGAGTTCACCGAGCTGGTCGGGCTGTCCGCGATCCGCGAGCGCGAGGCCCGCTACAGCTGAGCCCCGCTCCCGTCGGCGCGGTCGCCGCCGCCTACCCTCGTGGCTCATGACCGACGACGGACATTCTCCCGCGGAGGCGGCATCGTGACCGAACCGAAGGTGAGGGTGGCCGTCGTGTTCGGCGGGCGCAGTTCCGAGCACGCGATCTCCTGCGTCTCGGCGGGCAGCGTGCTCTCCCACCTGGATCCGGATCGGTTCGAGGTGGTCCCGGTCGGCATCGCGCCCGACGGGGCGTGGGTCCTCGGCCCGGACGATCCCACCGTCCTCGCGATCTCCGGGCGCGAGCTGCCGCAGGTCGACGGCACCGCCGACGCGGTGGTGCTCCCCGCCGAGCCCTCCCGCGGCCTGGTCCGGCTCGACCCGGATCACGCGGGCGACGCGCTGGGCGGCGTGGACGTCGTGTTCCCGATCCTGCACGGCGCGTTCGGCGAGGACGGCACGATCCAGGGCCTGCTGGAGATGGCCGGCGTTCCCTATGTCGGCGCCGGGGTGCTGGCCAGCGCCGTGGGCATGGACAAGGAGTTCGCCAAGAAGCTGCTGCGCGCCGACGGCCTGCGGGTGGCCGAGGGCGTCGTGCTGCGGCCGGGCACCGACGTCGGGTTCGCCGACCGGGACCGACTCGGCCTGCCGCTGTTCGTCAAGCCGGCCCGCGCCGGGTCGTCGATGGGCGTCACCCGGGTCATCGACCCGGCCGCGCTCGACGCCGCGATCGCGCAGGCCCGCATGCACGACCCGAAGGTGCTGGTCGAGTCCGGCGTCCCCGGGCGCGAGGTGGAGTGCGCGGTGCTGGAGTTCCCGGACGGCTCGGTGCGCGCCAGCCTGCCCGCGGAGCTGCGCTACAGCGGCGAGTTCTACGACTTCGAGTCCAAGTACCTCGACGTCTCCGAGCTCGACATCCCGGCCAAGCTCGACGACGACGTGGTGGAGAACCTCCGCTCCCAGGCCGTCGCCGCGTTCCGGGCGCTGGACGTGCAGGGCCTGGCCCGGGTGGACTTCTTCGTCGGCCCGGACGGTGCGATCACGGTCAACGAGGTGAACACGATGCCCGGGTTCACCCCGAGCTCGGCGTTCCCGAAGATGTGGGCGGTCACCGGCCTGGACTACCGGGAGCTGCTGTCCACGCTCGTCGACACGGCTCTGGCGCGGGGGACCGGCCTACGCTGACGCGCCCGTGCGCGGATATCGCTGCCCGGACGACGATTTCCGCGCACGAGTGGTGGGCGGTTCAGCGACCCGCCCCGACCCGGCGCCCGCGCCCCACTGCCCGGTGTCCCGAGGGGTCCCTTCGCTCACCAGGTGGTCCCGAAGGGTCCCCTCGCGACCGGGCCGGGGGGCTGGGCGGGTCCGGCTGCGCTACGGGACGGTCAGCGGACCGGGACCGGCTGCGGCGGCAGGGACGCGGTGACCGCGTCGGACACCGTCTGCAACGGTCCGCTGCCGGCCTCGGCCGGAGCGGATAGCGTCAGGAACACGCCGCGGTCCACGACGGCGTAGGTGGTCGAACGGCTGCTCACCCCCGCCGCGTCCGGCAGCGCGAGCCAGTTCACGCCGTTGACCACGATCAGCGGGGACGAGGGGCCGAGCTCGGTGGGCCGCGGGACGCCGCAGCGCAGGATCACCGGTTCGGGCGCCGCCGCCCACGCACGGGCCCCGTCGACCGGGGGCCGCACCGGACGCGGGGCCAGGGAGCCGCCGTCCGAGGGCAGCGCCTCCGGCAACTCCCGCACCAGGGCGGCGCACACCGCGGACGACGCCGACGGGCCGGCCGCAGGCCCGATGTCGATCGGGCCGGTGACGGGTGGAGCGTCCGGTGCGGGACCGGGATCGGCCCCGGCGACCCGCAGCGTGATGCCGATCCCGGCGACGATCAGCGCCAGCAGCAGCGGCAGGGCCACCGCGACCGCGACGATCGGCCGGACCCGCGTGCTTCCGGCCGATCCGTCATCGCGTGGGGGCATGGCTCGCTGTACCGACTCGTCGCTGCGCTCAGCCGAGCTTGACCACCGGGCACGTCAGCGTCCGGGTGATCCCGTTGACGTTCTGGACCCGGGCCACGACGAGCGTGCCCAACGCGTCGACGTCGTCGGACTCGGCGCGCACGATCACGTCGTAGGGCCCGGTCACGTCCTCGGCCGAGATCACGCCGGCCAATCCGGCGATCTCGGCGGCGACGGCGGCGGCCTTCCCGACCTCCGTCTGGACAAGGATGTATGCCTGAACCACGGCGTGCCCCTTTCCGGTCTGCTCACTCCTGCCGGACAGTTGACCGGCACCACTGAAGAAGCCGAACGTACCGGAGGTCGCCCCGTGCCCCCATCTGCGATCACGCCCTCGGGCGGATCAGAGGCGAGCGTCTCACTCTCCGAGGTCGGCGAGTTCGGCCTGATCGACCGGGTGACCACGGGCCGTCGTCAGCCGGACACGACGGTGCTGGGTCCCGGCGACGACGCCGCGGTCGTCGCAGCGCCGGACGGACGGGTCGTCGCGTGCACCGACGTGCTCGCCCAGGGGGTGCACTTCCGGCTCGACTGGTCCACGCCGGAGCAGGTCGGCCGCAAGGCCGCGGCCGCGAACCTCGCCGACCTCGCCGCGATGGGGGCGGTCCCGACGGCGCTGCTGGTCGGGCTGGCCTGCCCGCCGTCGACGCCGGTGCAGGACCTCGAGGCCCTGGCCGACGGGCTGTGGGCGGAGGCGTCCTCGGCCGGGGCGGGCGTGGTCGGCGGGGATGTCGCGTCCGCATCGACGATCGTGGTGTCGGTGACGGCGCTGGGCTCGCTGCAGGGGCGCGAACCGGTGACCCGCTCCGGTGCGCGCCCGGGCGATGTGGTCGCGTTCGCCGGGCGTCTGGGCTGGGCGGCTGCTGGGCTGGCGGTGCTCGGACGGGGGTTCCGTTCGCCCGCCGCGCTCGTCAACGCGCACCGGGCGCCGGAGCCGCCGTACGCGGCAGGCCCGCAGGCGGCCCTCGCCGGAGCCACCTCGATGATCGACGTCTCGGACGGGTTGCTCGCCGACCTGGCCCATGTCGCGCGGGCATCCGGCGTGGTCATGGACCTGCGGGCAGCGGCGTTCACGGTGCCGGACAAGCTCTCCGAGATCGCCGGCGCGCTCGGCGCGGATCCGTTGCAGTGGATCCTGACCGGGGGTGAGGACCATGCCCTGGTCGCAACATTCGGCGCGGACACCGCCCTGCCCGAGGGCTGGACAGCAGTGGGCCGGGTCGCAGACGGGGAGCCGCAGGTCCTCGTGGACGGGGCCCCGCACGACGGCATCGCCGGGTGGGAGCACTTCGGCGGGGCGTGACCGGTCCGCCCGTGGAACGACCGTGGCGTTCGTCGCGTAGGCCGCTACGGATGTCACGCTCGTTGCGCCGCCTCGACGGTGCCTGACTGGACCGCCGTGAACGACTGTGGCGTTCGTTGCGTACGTCGCTACGAATGTCACGCTCGTTGCGCCACCTCGGCGAGGCGGCGCGGGGGATCAGATCGAGGTGCGGCGCCAGAAGTGCAGCATGCGCTTCCACAGGCGGCGCAGCCCGGGGTGCCCCGGCTCGGAGCGCTGCGGGTGCGGGAAGGGTCGGAACTGCGGCAGGTCCGCCGGTTCGCGGGCGTCCACGTCGCGGTGCGGGGACTTCATTCCTTCCGCGGCGGGAAGGGTCGGCGGGTCCAGGCCGACGAGCGTCGGCGGAAACTGCTGCGGGTTGGCCACGTCCGGGGCGTGGGTGCTCGGGGCGGGGGCGTTCGGAACAGCCGCGTTCGGGACCGCGGCGTTCGGGGTAGCCGCGTTCGGGACTGCCGCGTTCGGGACTGCCGCGTTGGGAGCGGGGGCGTTCGGGG
>JAKDNL010000407.1 GCA_030451825.1 Pseudonocardia sp.
CCGGGCCGACCGCAGGGCCGCGCGCAAGGCCGGGAAGGCCGAGGCGAGGGCGGCGAAGGCCGCCACGCGGGCCGGTAGCACGGCCTCGGCGGCCGGGCCCGGCGCCCGGGGGACGGACCCGTGGGGGAAGCCGGTGACCGGCGGGAGGACGTCCCCGGCGCCGGACCCCTGGCAGAAGGAGGGTTCCCGTGGCCGTCGCTGAGGGCCGGCGTCGCGGGCGGGGCCTGGCCGGTGAGGGCGGCTCGTCCTACTCGCCGACGATCGCGCTGCGCTCCATCGACGGGCACATCACCCGCACCGGCACCCAGGTCATGGCCTGGTACCGGCTCGCCGCACAGGCCTGGAGCTTCCGGAGCGACTCCCAGCGCGAGGTCCTGATCCGCCAGGTCGCCGCGCAGTTCGGCGAGCTGCAGGGACGCTGGCTGCATCTGCGCGTCACCACCCGGCCCTACCCCGTGCACATGTGGGCGGAGTCGTTCGACCAGAACGCGCTCGGCCGGATGCCCGACGTGCCGGGTGCACTCGGCTGGGACGGGTTCCTGGAGGGCGAGCAGCGCCACCTGATGGGCCTGTCGATGTCGGACAAGGAGGTCTTCATCGGCATCGAGGTCTCCGGGCGCGGGATGCTCGACCGCTGGGTGGAGAAGGCCGCGCCGGTGCTGGACCGGATCGCGCCCTCGGCCGTCCGGGCGGAACTGGCCGCCGTGGAGTCCGAGGTCAACCACCTCGACGTGCTGGTCGCGAACTCCGGCATGGACGCGGTGCCGGCCAGTTCCGAGGACATGGCCTGGCTGATGCACCGCTCCGTCGCGCTCGGGCTGCCCGCGCCGCGCGGGCTCTCGTCGGTGCCCCGCGGGATCAGCCGGTGGGAGAGCGAGGACCTGGCCGCGTTCACCGAGGGCGTGGACCTGCACCAGGAGCCCTACGCCCCGACCGTGCAGGTGGTCGGGCGGATGCGCAGCCAGGCGGTCTCACGCAACGTCGCCGTGCTCTCGGTCGGGCTGATGGACGGCCTGCGCATCCCGGAGATCGACGACCCGTGGATGCAGCACTCGGACCGGTTGCCGTTCCCGGTGGAGTGGTCGGCCCGGATCTACGTGCGCCGCCCGGAGGACGTGACCGGTGAGCTGCAGCGCCAGATGGGCAAGGTGCGCAGCCAGATCCGGCACTACACCCACGACCACGACCTGGACCCGCCGATGTCGCTGGCGCGCCAGGCCGACCGGGTGCTCGAGGTCGAGGACGAGCTCACCAGCGGGCTGACCCAGCTCAACACCCGCCTCTACGGCTGGTGGCGGATCGCGGTCAGCGGCCGCGACGAGGGTGAGGCCACCTCGCGCGCCCAGCAGGTCGTCGACCTGTACCGGCCGAAGGTGCAGATCGAGCACCCGGAGGCGCAGTACCGCTACGCCCGCGAGTTCATCCCGGGTGAGCCGCTGGCATCGACCGCGTACCGGCGCAGGGGCAGCGTCACCTGGGCCGCGGCCGCCGTCCCCGCGGCGACGGCCAGTGTCGGCGACCGCCGCGGGATCATGCTCGGCGAGACCTGCACGGCCACCCGCCGCCCGGTCGCCTGGGACCCGTGGCTGGCCCAGGAGGTCCGCCGCGCCTCCGGCCTCACGGCGATCGTGGGCGGCCTGGGGTCCGGGAAGGCGCTAGCTCTGGACACGCCCCTGCCGACGCCGACCGGCTGGACGACGATGGGTGAGGTTCAGGTCGGTGACGAGCTGCTCGGGCGGGACGGCAAGCCGACACGTGTGGTTGCGGCAACCGACGTCCTGGAGGGGCGTCCGTGTTGGGACGTCGTCTTCTCGGACGGCACCGTGATCCGCGCCGACGCCCAGCACGAGTGGCTGACCCGGACCCGTGACGACTGGAAGTCGGCCGATCGACTCCGGACTCGGACGGCCCGGTCCGCAGGCGTTCTGCAACCGGTTGGGGCCCCCGCGGCGGGCACCTGTGCCTGCGGCTGCGGGGGTGTCACCGGACGGACGTCCTATGCCCGTGCCGCGCACGGAATGAAGGCCGGCGACCCCTTCCGGCTCATCCGGGGGCACAACAGGCGAGGTCGGGTCCGGACGACGGCGAACAAGATCCCGACAGTGCACACCACCGCGGAGATCGCCGCCACGCTCACGTTCGGCCCGAACCGGCAGCACAACCACGCCGTTCCGGTGGCGGAGCCGTTCGACCTACCCGAGGCAGAGCTCCCCGTCGACCCGTACGTCCTCGGCGCATGGCTCGGTGACGGGACCTCGATCCGTGCCGAGATCACGGCGTACGACCACGAGGTCGTGGAGGCGATCGAGGCCACCGGACAGGAGTGCCGTCGCCGGAAGACGCCCAACCAGTTCGGGCTCGTGGGAGGGCTCCAGCAGCGGCTGCGTACGCTCGGAGTGTTGGGGGACAAGCACATTCCCGCCCAGTACCTTCGCGCGTCGGAGCGGCAGCGCCGGGCGTTGCTCACCGGACTGCTGGACACGGATGGCTACTGCACGCCAAGCGGCACGATCGAGTTCGGTGTGACGAACCGACGGCTTGCCAGTGCAGCACGCGAGCTCGTGGAGAGCCTGGGCTACCAGGCGCGCTTGCGCGCCAAGCCGGTCCGCGGCAGGAAACCGGACACGTCGGTCATGTACACGGTTACGTTCCGGACGGCCGATCCGCTGTTCACGGTCACGCGCAAGCGGGTCCGACAGGGCTCACCGACCCGATCGACGAACCGGTACCGGTACATCGTGGACGTCGTGCCGGTCGAGTCCGTGCCGGTCCGCTGCGTGCAGGTGGACAACGACGAACACCTCTACTTGGCCGGCGAGACCTCTGTCCCGACGCACAACTCGTTCCTGACCGGTCTGATCGTCTACAAGACAGTGCGGGGGGGCGCCCGCTGGACGGTGCTCGACCCGTCCGGCCCGCTGGCCGAGCTGGCCCGGCTCCCCGAGCTGGCGCCGTTCTCCCGGCACATCAACCTGCTCCGCGCCGACCCCGGCATCCTCAACCCGTACCGGGTGGTGGCCGAGCCGCGCCCGGACCACTTCAGCGACGAGGAGGACCCCGAGCGCGCCTGGCGCCGGGAGCGGTCGCTGGCCGCGGCCACCCGTCGACGCCTGGTGCTCGACGTGCTCTCGGGCCTGCTGCCCTACGAGATCTCGCGGCAGCCGGACACCCGGATCGTGCTACTGCGCGCGGTGCGCGAGGTCGGCGGCCGGCCGGACCGCCACCCCGGCATGGTGATTGACACCCTGCGCCGGCACGCCCGCGAGGGGGAGGACCACGCCGGCGTCGTCGCCGACTTCCTCGACGAGCGCCGCGAGCTCCCGCAGGCCGCGCTGCTGTTCCCGGACGAGACCCGCGACGACCCGTGGCAGGCCGATCGCGACTACCGGCTCACGGTGCTGACCATGCAGGGCCTGTCCCTGCCTCGCCCGGGCAGCCCGCGCGAGGAGTGGACCGACAACGAGGCGCTCGGCGTCGAGCTGCTCAACCTCGCGTCCTGGCTGACCCAGCGCACGATCTACGACGCCGACCGGAACCTGCGCAAGGGCGTCGCGCTGGACGAGACGCACTTCCTGTCCCAGGTCCCCACCGGCAAGGTGCTGATCGACCGGCTGGCGCGCGACTCCCGCAAGTTCAACGTCCGGGCGCTGTTCGCCTCCCAGCTGGCCGGTGACCTGCTGCGGGTGTCGGGCTTCGCGTCCCTGGTGAACGCCGTGTTCGTCGGTCGCACGGATGACGAGGAGGCGCAGGCCGACGCGTTGCGGCTGCTGCGGGTGCCGACCGAGGTCGGGTACGAGCAGATGCTCGGCACGCTCTCGCCGCGCCCGCGCCACGACGACCGCCCGGACGACACCCCGCGCCAGTTCATCTTCGCCGACGGGCACGGTGGCGTGGAGAAGATCCGGATCGACCTGGAGGCGCCGCACGTCGAGCACGTGCACGAGGCCCTGGACACGAACCCGGACGCCAGCCGGATCTCCTCCAGCGGCACGCCGGTCGTCGCCGAGATCCAGGCGCCGGACGAGCCCGCGCCGCTGCCCTCGGTTGCGCCGGTGCCGCCGGACACGGGCTGGAGCGACGTCGACGGCGACGAGGTGTCGCTGCGGATCGGCCCCGGCGAGGGCGACCACGTGCTCAGCGGCGGGGACCAGATGCGCGCCCGTGGGGTGTCGGTGGTCCCGGCCGAGGCCGAGCTGCTCGACGACGAGCAGCTCGACCTGCTCGACGAGCTCGACGAGGGCTGGGACGCCGACCCGCCTCCGGTACCGGAGGATCCGGACACGAACGACGCGGATCCGGGCCCGGACGTCGCGGGTCCGGACGTACCCCCCGGCGAGGGCGGGCGGTGATCGGGGCCGCGGACCCGACCGGTGGTGCCGGCCTCTGGCCGGTGCTGCTGATCGTCGCGGCCGGGGCGTGGGCCGGCCTGCGCAAGGCCCGTCGTGCGCGCCGCGGCGACGTCGCGGACCCCCGCCGTCATCGGCGTCGCTCCTCGCTGCTGGTGGTCGCCGCACTGGTCGGGGGCAGCATCCTGATCGGCTCCCCGGCGATGGCCCAGCCGCTGGACTGCAAGCAGGCCCCGGAACCGGACCGGCCGGGCACCGGGCTGGTCGGGTCGCTGGACGGTCCGAGCGCGCTGCACGGTGAGGCCGGCAGCGTCTACGAGGAGGTCGGCTACGCCGGTCTGGTGTGGCACAACTACGACCTCGGCTGCGCCGCCTCCGGCGTGTTGAACCCGTCGGTCACCACCGACACCTGGCTGGGGAACCAGACGTTCAACCTGGCCAAGCTCACCGTCGGCGGGGTGAACTGGGCGCACTACCTGATCGCCGACGGCGGCCAGGTCTTCGCGCCGCTGGACAACGTGATCTCGACGGCCACCCGGGCGATGTACGAGACCGTGTTCACCACGTGGGTGGGTATCGCCCTGGCCGCGTTCGCGGTCGTCCTGCTGGTACTGGCCATGCGCGGCGATCTCGCCCGTCAGACGCAACGGGCCGGCGTGGGGGTGTTCGCGCTGCTCATCGCCTCGGCCGCCTATCTGGCCCCGGTGGACTGGTCGAAGGCCGCGGACGGCCTGCTGCTCGACGGCGTCACCCAGATGCAGGAGGGCTTCCTCGGCCAGATCGGGCTGGGCACCCGGGACACGCTGCCCACCGTGCTCGTCGACCAGGTCGTCTACCGCAACTGGCTGCGCGGCACGTTCGGCTCCCCGGACGTCCCACAGGCCCGGGACATGGGCCGGGACCTGCTGCGCGCGCAGGCGTTCACGATCGACGAGGTCGACCAGCACCAGGACAACGCCGAGCTGGCCGAGAAGAAGAAGGCCGACTACGCCGCGCTCGCCGACCGGATGGGTGACCGCTACACCTACTTCACCGGCGCCTCCGGCAGCCGGATCGGGGCCGGGATGCTGGCCGCGATCGAGGCCGGCTGCATCGCGCTGTTCCAACTGCTGTCCAAGGTGCTGGTGCTGGTGGCGATGCTGATCATCCGCCTGATGGTGATCACCGCACCGGCGATCGCGGTGGTCGCGCTGCTCAAACCCGAGGTGATCCCCGCGCTGTTGCGGGTCGGTGGCGCGGCGATCGTGAACACGCTGGTCGTCGGCGCGCTGGCCGGGTTGCACGCGTTGCTGGTGGTGTCGCTGTTCCGGCCCGGGGCGAACATCGACCTGTGGCTGGCGCTGCTGGTCACCGGTGTGGTGACGGTCGTGCTCTGGGCCGTGGCGCGCCCGTTCCGGCGGCTGGTGTCGATGGTGTCGCTGACCCGCGAGCAGTTCGGCGGGATCGTGCCCGGCGTGGGTGACGGGCCGACGTCGCGGATGTGGCAGCGGATGCGCGGGAGCGGGGCGGGTGGGGACGTCGCAGACCGGCAGTCGCGCTGGTGGTCCGAGCGCTCCGGCGGTGGGACCGGTGGCGACATCGACCGGGACGCCGTCCGCCCGGAGGCCGAGACGGTCGCCGGGCCGGCCGGGCCCGGCGCGCGCTCGTGGCGCCGCCGTCCGGCGTCGCCCTCGGAGGCGGGCCGCCCGCCCGGCGCGATCGCCGAACCGCGGCGCGGGGCCCTGCCGGCCGCCGGCTCCGGCCGGCCCGCGGGCCCCGGCGAGACACCTCGCCGCGCCGACCCGGGCGAGGTCGACGACCGCTCGATCTACCGCCGGTCGGACGCGACGCCGCGCAGGGCGGGGCAGCCGGTGCCGGTCAGTCCCGAGCTCGTCGACGGCGTGCCGGTCTACAAGATCTACCGTCCGCGGACCGCGCGCACCGCCGACGGCTCGACCTGGAGCCGTCGTGCCGATTAGGTCCTCGCGCGGCCGGGCCGGCGCCTACCGCTCGATCTGGCAGTGGCCGCTGCGGTCTCCGGTCAACCTCGGGGTGTCGGTCGTCGTGCTGGTCCTGCTCGTGGCCGGCGCGGTGTTCGTCGGCGGCAAGCTCGGCGGGTCGGCGCGGACCGGGGGCCTGCTCGCCGGTGACCCGGCGTCGGACCCGGCGTCGGACTCGGCGGAGCCCTCCCCCGACCATGCCGC
>JAKDNL010000408.1 GCA_030451825.1 Pseudonocardia sp.
CGGCACGATCGCCTACGCGGAGAACCCGCCCAAGCGCTACCAGGACATCTACCCGCTCAACTTCGACCGGGACCCGGCCGGGATCTACGCCGAGTGCCTGCGGGTGGCGCTGGGATGGGTGGAGCACGGGGTGAAGATCTTCCGGGTGGACAACCCGCACACCAAGCCGCCGAACTTCTGGCACTGGCTGATCTGGCGGGTCAAACAGCGCCACCCGGACGTGCTGTTCCTGGCCGAGGCGTTCACCCGCCCGGCGCGGCTGTTCGGCCTGGCCCGGCTCGGGTTCACCCAGTCCTACACCTACTTCACGTGGCGGACCGAGAAGACCGAGCTGGCCGAGTTCGGGCAGATGCACGCCGAGCACGCCGACGAGTGCCGGCCGAACCTGTTCACCAACACCCCGGACATCCTGCACTCCTCGTTGCAGACCGGCGGTCCCGGGATGTTCGCGATCCGGGCCACCCTCGCCGCGACGATGTCGCCGACCTGGGGCGTCTACTCCGGCTTCGAGCTCTACGAGGGCACCGCGGTCAAGGCGGGCAGCGAGGAGTACCTGGACTCGGAGAAGTACGAGCTGCGCCCGCGCGACTTCCACACCGCGCTCAACGAGGGCCGTTCGCTGGAGCCCTACCTCACCCAGCTCAACGAGATCCGGCGTGCGCACCCGGCGCTGCAGCAGCTGCGCGAGTTCACGCCGCACACGACCGACAACGACGATCTGCTCGCCTTCTCCAAGGCCGATCCGGTCACCGGGGACCAGATCCTGGTCGTGGTCACGCTGAACGCGGCGCAGGCCCGCGAGGGCACGGTGTCGCTGGACATGCCCGCGCTCGGGCTGGACTGGGACGACGTCGTCGACGTCCGCGACGAGGTCACCGGCCAGTCCTTCCGGTGGGGCGAGCGCAACTTCGTGCGGCTGCTGCCGTGGGACAACGTGGCGCACATCCTGTCCCTGCCGAAGGCCCTGCCGGTGGTCTGAGCCGGCGCCTGATCTCAGGCCCGCGCCCGGGCCGCGGTGACCGTCATCGCCGCGACCCGGGCCGCCCGGTCGCACCCCTCGGCGCGGCTGCCCACGGCACGCGCGCGCGCCGGTGGCGAGTTCACCTCGTAGGTGACGATCAACGACGCGTCCGGGTCGGTGTCGACGACGATCGTGCACGTGTAGTTCGTCGACGGCGCCTCGGCCGCACTCTCGATCGCGCCGTAGCCCTCGACGGTCGTCATCCGCTGCCCGGTGAACCCCGCCTGCCCGCCCAGGTAGTCCGGGTCACCGGGGACGTAGCGGCGTGCCGGGATGCCCGGCTGGATGCGCAGCAGCCAGAACTGCCCGCCGACGGCACGGAACACGCAGCTGTTCGCCCCCTGACCGATCGGGTCCGGGGTCCGGTCGAGGATCCCGAGCTCGGCCGCGGACCGCGCGTCGACGCCGTCACACGCCGGCAGGCCGGTCATCCCCAGATCCAGCGGACGGGGCGGGAACGGGCTCGGGGTGGCCGGAGCGCTGCATCCGCTCACCAACGCCGCCGTCACCGCCACCACGCCGGCGCACCAGCGCCACCGGTTCATCGCAGCCAAGCCCGCCACGCGCCGGTGACGAGCTCGGCCAGGCGGGCATAGCCGCCGGCGGCGGGATGCGCGCCGTCCCCGGCCGCGACCTCGGCCGTCCACACCGGGTCCTCGGCCAGCGCCCCGAAGACCGGCGCGTAGGTCACGCCGGGGACGGCGCACACCGCGGCGAACCGCTCGTCCAGGTCCCCGATCCGCGCGTTCTGCTCCGTGTCCGCGACCGGCGGCGGCCCGGCCACGAACACCGGCCATCCGAGATCGGACAGCTCACCGAGCAGCATCTCCAGGTGCGCGGCCGACGCCGCCGGGCCGACCCGGCGCGACGGGCCGGGCGAGCCCGGCATCGCGGTGGTGTCGTTGACCCCGACCCCGACCACGACACGTGCCTCGATCGGTCCGCCACCGGGCACCCGCAGCCGCAGCGGCAGCTCCCGGCGCCAGCGCGACAGGACGTCGCGGGTGGTGTCGCGGCGGATGCCGAGGTTGTAGACCGTGAGCGGGAGGCCGTCTCGGTGCGAGCCCGCTGCCAGCCGGCCGACCCAGCCGAGGTGCTCGGGATCGCCGACACCGGCCACGAACGAGTCTCCGATGGCACCGATCCGCACGTCTCGCATGACGCCCATCCTGCCCGCCCGGTCGGAACCGCCGACGGGGGTCCGTCGCCCTTTCGTGTTGGCGGTCCGAGATGCACGAGAGCTGCTCTCGTGCGCCCCAGGTGGACGAGAGCAGCTCTCGTCCAAGGAGGGTGCGCGGGGTGGGGGCGTTCCAGATCGGCGACACACCCTGGCGGTGCACCGGGACTGTCGGGGGCCCGGTCTAACGTGCGGGTCACCCGAACGAGAGGAGCGGCCGATGTCCGATGGCCTCGCCGTCGAACAGCCGGATCGAGCCGGTGTCCCCGCCTTGTACGAGTCGTTGCTCGCGCAGCTCGCCCGGGCCGGCGGTGTCGATCCGCGGCGCTCGGAGCTGCTGGACGAGGCGGCCGAGGTGTGGAGCCGCCCGGGGTTCGACACAGTGCTGTCGCGCTCGCGGCTGGCGTTCACCCCGTTCGACTACCAGCTGGCGACCATGCAGACCGTGCTGCGCCGGATGCGGGGCCGGGCGATCCTCGCCGACGAGGTCGGCCTGGGCAAGACGATCGAGGCCGGGCTGGTGCTCTCCGAGCTGCGCATGCGCGGGCTGGCCGATCGCGCGCTCGTGATCACCCCGGCCGGGCTGGTCGGCCAGTGGCGCGAGGAGCTGGAACGCAAGTTCGTACTGCCCACCACCGTCGCGGCCCGGGGCGGCTGGGAGTCCGGCCCGGACCGGCCCGTGGTGCTGGCGTCGCTGGCCTCCGCTCGCCGGGACCCGCTGAAGTCGGCGATCACCGACGAGCAGTGGGACGTGGTCGTCGTCGACGAGGCGCACCGGATGCGCACCCCCTCCAGCGCGTCGGGGCGACTGGCCCGCGCGCTGCGCACCCGCCACCTGCTGTTGCTCACCGCCACCCCGGTGGAGAACCGCCTGCAGGACCTCTACGAGCTGGTCAACCTCGTCGCGCCCGGCCTGCTCGGCACGGCCGCTGCGTTCCGGCGCACGCACGGCAGCGCGAACACCGCCCTGGACTCCCTGCGCAACGCCACCGAGCTGCGGGCACGCACCCGTGAGATCATGGTCCGGCACCGGCGCGGCGAGGTCGCGGTGATGCTGCCGCAGCGACTGGCCGAGACCGTGCTGGTGACCCCGTGCGCCGCCGAGCGCTCGCTCTACGCCGAGATCACGTCCCGGGTGCGGGACCAGGCCCGCGACGCCTCGCCGTCACAGCGGCTGACGCTGCGCAGCCTCGTCCGGCTGGCCGGCTCCGGCCCGGCCGCTGTCGCGCCCACCCTGGACAAGGTCGGCTGGCACGACCTGGCCGAGCGCGCGCGAGCGGTCGGTCGCACCCGCAAGACCGACGAGCTGCTGACCCGGCTGCGCTCGCACGTCGAGCGAGGGGAGAAGGTGCTGGTGTTCACCGCATCCCGCCACACCCTCGACGCGCTCGCGGCCGAGGTCGCCGAGGCCGGCATCCCGGCCGCCTGCTACCACGGCAGCCTGTCGCGGCGCGACAAGGACGCGGCGGTCGCCACGTTCCGCGACGAGGTCCCGGTGCTGCTGTCCACCGAGTCCGCCGGGGAGGGGCGCAACCTGCAGTTCTGCCACGTCATGGTCAACGTGGACCTCCCGTGGAACCCGATGCAGATCGAGCAGCGTCTGGGCCGGTTGCACCGGGTGGGCCAGGAGCACGACGTGCTGCTGGCCAACCTCGTCTCCCGCGGCACGATCGAGGAACGCATCCTGCACGTGCTGGAATCGAAGATCAACCTCTTCGAGCTCGTGGTCGGGGAGCTGGACATGATCCTGGGCCGGGTCACCGACGACTACGACTTCGAGACGTCGGTGTTCTCGGCGTTCGTCGACGCCACCGACGACGACGCGTTCGCGAGCTCGCTGGAGAGCATCGGCGACGATATGGCCCGGGCCCGCGGCGAGTACCTGCACAACCGCAACGCGGTCGACCAGCTGGTCGGAGAGGACTGATCCGTGGATCCCGGACTACGATTCTGGCTGCGCTACGTCGATCATCGCGGGGGTCTCGCCGAGCCGACCGCGGACGGCACCGTGGTGATGCTGCCACCGGCGATGGCCGGCGAGTTCGACCTTCCCGAGGAGCTGATCGCCACCGATGACCCGGATGTGGCTCGCGACGACGGGACCGTGCTGCTGGCGACGGGCCATCCGGCGCTGATCCGGGCGGCGGACGCGGCGCTCACCGACGGGGACGTCGGGGTGATCACGCTCGCCGCGCCGGATGGCCCGCCGCCGGGACCGGAGCAGCTGCAGGACAGGCTCCGTGAGCACCTCACGGTGGATCACGGCAAGATCGACGTGAGCGGCCTGCCGGTACGGATCGACCGGCCGGTGCTGCGGGTGGGCGCGCTGATCACCTACACGGTCTCGGCCGACGAGACCTACCAGGAACGGCTGGAGTGCTGGGTCGACGCGGTCTCGGAGGTCCGGCTCGGGACCGACGCAGCGTCCCGGTTGCAGCAGGCGCCCCGGCCCGACCGGCCGGCACGCGTCACGCCCGCCCTGGTCCGGTCGGCGTGCCTCGGCGACGACGCCCCGGGCCTGGCCCAGGCCCACCACGTCCTGGAGGCATCCGCCGAGCGCCGTCGCGGTGCGCTGGCCGCGCAGGCCTCGGAGGCGCACCGGCGCGAGCTCGGGCACGCCCGCTCCTACTACGACGACGCGCTCCGCTCGCTGAAGCGTCGCCACGACGCCGCCGAGCCGGAGCGCGCCGAGCTCCTCGCCGCCCGGGCGGTCAGCACCCGGGAGGAGCGGGACCGGAGGCTGGCCGAGATCGACGAGAAGTACCGACCCCGCCACGACATCCGGCCGTTCCGGCTGCACCTGCTCCAGGTCCCGGGCTGGCGGGTGCCGGTCGAGATCCGCCGCGGGCCACGCCCGTACCCGTTCTCGTTCGACTGGCTGCCCGCGCTCGGCGCGTTCGCCACGGAGCGGTGCCCGCATTGTCGCGCGGTCGAGACGTTGTCGGCGGGCAAGACCCGGCTCGGATGCCGGTCCTGCCAGCCCGGAGGTCGGCTACACGCCCTGCCGTGACGGTCGGGCCAGGACGCTGAGCCTCACGTCGATGCTGCCGGTCGCGCCTGACCCGTCAGAGATCTCGTGGTGCGACTACTGGTAGGAATCAGCAACGGACAGTACGATCCTGGACATGGCGGTGGAGAAGGTGTCACTGAGCTTGGACCCGGAACTGGTCGCCGAGGCGCGCGAGGTCGCCGGCCGCGGAGGTCTGTCCACACTGGTCAATGACGGCCTGCGGCTGCGGCTCCAGCAACTCCGCGTCGTTCGATTGCTCGACGAGATGGACGACGAGTTCGGCGCCGCTCCGAACGGGATCGCCGAGGAGGTGACTCGCACATGGCAGGAGTACGACCGCCGGTCCGCCGGCTGATCCTCGACTCCGGTGCCGTCATCGGCTGGTCACGTGGCGATCCCACGATCCGTCACCACGTTCGGGAGGCGCTGGCCCGCAACCTCGACGTACGTGTTCCCGTCGTCGTGCTGGCCGAGACGCTGCGAGGCGGGCCGCGCGACGCGCCGGTCAACCGGGTACTGAAAGCACTCGGCACGGCCGCGACCACGCCGTCGACCGGTCGGCAGGCCGGCCGCCTGCTCGGCCGAACCGGCGGCCGGAACACAGCGGACGCACTCGTCGCGGCGGAAGCCGTGGAGGCCCCCGGCTCGGTGGTGCTCACGTCCGATCAGGACGATCTCACCGCGCTACTCGCGAGCGAGCCCGGCATGGCCGTGATGCGAGTGTGAGCCGGCGGCTGACCGGAGCCGCTTGCCCCGCAGCGGTCGACGAGACCAGCGGACCTCACCCACCTGCGCGCCCTCAGGCGGCACCCGGACTGGCCACCGGGAGTGACTCCGCGACCGCGGCGGCAAGCAGGCGCTGGTCGTAAGTCACGAAGGCCGTGAGACCCCGGTCGGCCAGGACAGTGGCCGTGGCGAGGTGGATCGCGTCCAGCGAGCGGAGCACCGGGTCCGGAAAGCCGGCCGCGGCGCGCCGAACGCTGTCATCGATCTCGTGCCGCGCGAAGCGCTGCAACAGCGCGGGTACCTCAGGGAGGACCTCCGGCTCCACACGCCGCAGGGCTCTCGGCAGCTCCACCTCAGTGAGGGTCGAGGTCACCAGCAGCACCCCGTCCCGCTCGCCCATCCAGTCGGTGAGCGCGTCGCTCTCCCGCTCCCGCCGGAGGATCTTGACCAGCGCAGCGGTGTCGAAGTAGATCATCAGAAGCGCTCGTCGTCGCGCATCTCGCGCAGCGTCTCGCCCGCCTCGAAATCCGTCCGCACCGGTCCGGTCGGCCGCGGAAGCGGCTCACGGCTGGTCGGCAGGTGCA
>JAKDNL010000960.1 GCA_030451825.1 Pseudonocardia sp.
GCCTGGGGGGGTGGGTGCCCCCCGGGCCCCCCCCCTGCGGGGGGGGTTTATGGGGCTGGGGGCGCCGTTTTTGCGGCGCACGAGGTTCTACAGGCCCTGACGACGGCGTCCGCCACCGCCGCGGCGGGCTGCGCCGCCGCCGGTCGAGGACATCCGCACGGCACCGGATCCGCCGCCGGACTCGCGCCCGCCGGTCGGGGCGGAGCGTGCGCCGCCACTGCTGGGCCGCCCGCCACCGGTCGAACGCCCGCCGGAGCGAGCGCCGGTCGGGGCGTCGGCGCCGCGGGCGTTGCCCGAGCGTCCACGACCGCCACCGCCGGAACGGCGGCCCGCCTTCGGAGCCGGCTGCGGCGGCTTGGGCGGCTCGGCGACCGGGACGCCGGAGGGCATCCTGGCCCCGGTCACCTCGGCCAGCACCGGCGAGCCGGGTGCCACCGTGCTGATGGTCGCGTTGACGCCGGCCTGCCGGGTGAGGTCGTCGACCTCGCGGCGCTGGTCCGGGGTCACGACGGTGACCACGACGCCGTCCTCACCGGCACGGGCGGTGCGACCGGCGCGGTGCAGGTAGGCCTTCGGGTCTGCCGGCGGGTCGACGTGCACGACCAGACCGACGTCGTCGATGTGGATGCCGCGCGCGGCCACGTCCGTGGCCACCAGCACCGGCACCTCGCCGGTGCGGAACCCGTCGAGGGCGCGATTGCGTGCGTTCTGCGACTTGCCGCCGTGCAGCGGTCCGGCCACGACACCCTCGCGGCGCAGCGTCCGGACCAGCCGGTCGGCCCCGTGCTTGGTGCGCACGAACAGGATCGTGCGCCCGTCCCGGGCCGCGATCTCGGCGACGACGCGGCCGCGGGAGGCGTTGTCCACCACCAGGACGTGGTGGTCCATCGTCTCCACCTGCGAGGTGGCCGAGGCGACCGAGCGGGTGACCGGGTCGGTCAGGTACTGGCGCACCAGCGCGTCGACGTCGCCGTCGAGCGTGGCGGAGAACAGCAGCCGCTGCCCGTCGCGCGGGGTGAGGTCGAGGATCGCCCGGACCTGGGGCAGGAACCCCATGTCGGCCATCCGGTCGGCCTCGTCCAGCGCGGTGATCATGACCTCGGACAGGTCGCAGGTGCGCTGGTTCGTGTGGTCGGTGAGCCGGCCCGGGGTGGCGACCAGCAGGTCGACCCCGCGACGCAGCTCGGCGACCTGCTTGTTCATCGACAGGCCGCCGACCACGACCGCGGTACGCAGGCCCAGTGCCCGGGCGTAGGGCGTCAGCGCGTCGACGACCTGGGTCGCCAGTTCGCGGGTCGGCACCAGGACAAGCCCGCGCGGAGCGGTCGGGCGGGCGCGCTCACCGGCCAGGCGGGACAGGATGGCCAGCCCGAACGCCAGCGTCTTGCCGGAACCGGTCTGGCCGCGACCGAGCAGGTCACGGGCGGCGAGGGTGTCCGGGAGCGTCGCGGCCTGGATCGGGAACGGTGCGGTGAAGCCCTCCGCGTCCAGGGCGCGCACGACCTGCTCGGGCAGGCCGAGCTCGGCGAACGTGGGCATCCCGGACTCCGGGACCGTCCAC
>JAKDNL010000961.1 GCA_030451825.1 Pseudonocardia sp.
GGACCTGCCGGGGCGGGACCTGGCCAGGCCGCTGGGCGTAACCGTGCGGCGGGTAGTTGTTCGGATAGTGGTCCTGGTGGGGCTGCTGCGGGTTCTGCGAAGTGGTCACGTCCCCGTGTCGCTGGCCCAGGGGGCGGCGTTGCAGCCGCCCGGAGCTGATCAACAAGATTGATGACTTCACCTTCGGAGTCCGTTCGGCTCACGGCCGTCTCACCGGGAACGGCGTCATGGGCGCGGGTGGCCGGGACGTCGTGCCGCGGGCCCGCGGGGGAGTACAGCACCGAGGTCATCCAGACACCTGGGCGATCAGCCTCTTCGCCGCCACCGATGCACCGTCGGTGCGGATCGTCGCGCTCACCTCCTTGGCCCGTGCCGTGGTGTCGTCGCCCAGAGCGGACTCGAGTGCGATGGACAGGGATTCGACGGTCGGCGTCGGACCGTCGTGACCCGCGCCGATGCCCAGCGTCGCCACGCGCTGCGCCCAGTAGGGCTGATCGATGATCTGCGGCACGATCACCTGCGGTGCACCCGCGAGCGCGGCCGCCGTCGTCGTGCCGGCGCCGCCGTGGTGCACGACCGCTGCCACGCGCCGGAACAGCTCGCGGTGGTTCGCCTCGCCGACGGCGAAGCAGTCGTCCTTATCGTCGATCAACGCCAGGTCCGCCCAGCCCCCGGAGACCAGCGCGCGGCGACCCTGCGCGCGAACCGCCTCGACGGCCACCGCGGCCGCGTCGGGTGCGCCGGCCATCTGCATGCTGCCGAAACCCACGTACACCGGGGGTTCGCCGTCCTGCAGGAACTCCACGAGGTCCGCGGGCAGCGGCCGGTCGTCGGGCATGATCCACGCGCCGGTCTGCACGGGATCGAGCCCCAACGCGCCCGGGAACGGCCAGAGCACCGGGTCCACCGCGAGCCATGGCCGCGAGGTGAAGACGTGATCGCGGACGTTGTCCACCGGCGGTAGATCGAGCGCGGTCCGGTGGGTGTTGAGCGGTTCGCGGAAGAGCGCGTCGACCCGATCGGCATCGATCTTCCACAGCACCCGGAGGTCGGTCTCGTCCGGCGGGAACGGTCCCCCCGGCCGTGGTCCCGGCCGGTAGTGCAGCGACGGCATCCCGATCAGTTGGAAGCCGGCGTTCACGTAGCGGATACCGAGGTGCTCGGCCACCGACCGCACTCCCGCGGGCATCAGGCCGGTCGCCAGCACCGCGTCGCAGTCCTGCGCCGCCTTCCCGATCACGTCGAAGTGCTGGTCGACCAACATGGCGGCCACATCCACCGGCGACGGCTTCGTGGCCACCAACTCACGCACCGGGGAGCCCATCGGCACGAACGACACGCCGACTTCGGCCACCCGCTCCGCGAAGTCCGGCGGCGCGCACATCCGCACGTCGACGCCCTGTGCGCGCAGCTCGAGTGCCAGCGCCAGCAACGGCTCGACGTCGCCTCGAGACCCCCACGTCGACAACAGAACTCGCACGACATCACTCCCAGTTTTCCCAGTTCGAGCATTCGGTCGAGAATTGTGCGGCAGGAATGTGGTCTTGCCGCAAGACCAGG
>JAKDNL010000409.1 GCA_030451825.1 Pseudonocardia sp.
TATGGCGATGAACGCGATGCACCGGCGGATCTGCCGGTCGGACTCCTGGTCGGAGACCATGCACTCGAGCGTGCTGCCGTGGGCGACCCGGGACGTCGACCTCGGCGGGAACGTCCTGGAGATCGGCCCCGGTTACGGGGTGACGACCCGCTGGCTCGCCCCGCGGGCCGGGGCGCTGACCGCCGTCGAGGTGGACGGGACGATGGCCGCGGACCTGACCCGCGAGCTCGGCGACTCCGTCGACGTCCGGCACGGCGACGGCGCGGCGCTCCCGTTCGACGACGCCGCGTTCGACACCGTCGTCTGCTTCACGATGCTGCACCACGTGCCGAGCCCGCAGCTGCAGGACCGGCTGTTCTCCGAGGTCGCGCGGGTGCTGCGGCCGGGCGGGCGCTTCGCCGGTATCGACAGCCGGGCGAGCCTGCGCTTCCGGCTCCTGCACATCGGGGACACGATGACCAACGTCGACCCGGTGACCCTCCCGGACCGTCTGCACACAGCCGGGCTGACCGACCCCGGCACCGAGCTCGGCACCCGCTCCTTCCGGTTCCACGCCACCCGTGCGCGGAAATCGCCGCTCCCACCCTGATTTCCGCGCACGACCCCGTGGGAGCCTTCCCCGGGCTGACCCGGGGCAGCGCGGTCACTAGCGTGGTGGCCATGGCCACCGACTGGCGCGACGACGGCGTCCGCGTGATCCCCGGCGACTCCCTGGACACCAACACCGCGCAGACCCCCGGCATGAACCGGGCCGCCGCGGTCACCCACGAGCGGGCCGGCGCACGGAAGCTCTGGGCCGGGACGGTCACCATCCACCCCGGCGCCCGCACCGGCGCGCACCACCACGGCGAGCTGGAGAGCGTGATCTACGTGGTCCGCGGGCGGGCCCGGATGCGCTGGGGCGAGAACCTGGAGTTCGTCGCCGAAGCCGGGCCGGGCGGGTTCATCTTCGTCCCGCCGTACGTCCCGCACCAGGAGATCAACGCCCTGGACGACGAGCCGCTGGAGTGCGTGCTGACCCGCAGCGGTCAGGAGCCGGTGGTGGTCAACCTGGACATCGACGGCGTCGCCGATCCCGAGCACGTGCCGTGGGTCGACCCGCTCCACCGGGGGTGAACCGGGTCTGAACCGGGCACCGGAGTCCGAACCCGACGCCGGTCGGCCCGCCGCGTGCGGGCGTTGCGGGGGAGTCGTAGCGTCACGACCATGATCGAAGGTGCACGGGAGAGCAAGGAGATCGTGCGCCGGTTCGCGGTCGAGGGCTACGACGCGATCTGCGTCAACCACACAGCTCCGGGACGCGGTCGGCGAGCGGGCTGACTCCCGCGACGGCAAGGCCGGTGCTCGGTGCGGGTCTGCTTCCGCCGGGACTTGCCGGAGCACGTCCCCTGGATCAACCCGACCCGTCGGGCCTGACGAACGGCCCGGTGTCAGCGGCTTCACCGATCAGAAATCCTCCGCCACGTCGTCAGTTCTGGTAGTCCCTCGCACCGGTGGAAGGATTGACGTCCATGACCGACGCCAGACCGCTGGGTGCCGACGAGGCCACGTTCATCGCGGCGGTCCGCTCAGACGACACGGCGCGGTTCGCGCTCATCACGGAGCGCCACCGGCGTGAGCTGCAGGTGCACTGCTACCGGATGCTCGCGAACTACGAGGACGCCCAGGACATGACGCAGGAGACGTTCCTGCGGGCATGGAACAAGCGGGAGTCGTTCAGGGGCCACGCTGCGCTGCGGACCTGGCTGTACCGGATCGCGACGAACGCCTGCCTCGACTTCCTGGAGAAGCGCAACGACCGCACACCCGTACCGTCCGAGCTGCCGGACCCCGGCTCCGAGGTGCTGTACCTGCAGCCGTACCCCGACCGGATGCTCCCCGAGGACCCGCAGGAATCGGTGGTGGCGCGGGAGACGATCGAGCTGGCGTTCATCGTCGCCGTCCAGCACCTGCCGCCGCGGCAGCGGGCGGTGTTCATCCTGCGCGACGTCCTCGGCTGGCCGGCGTCGAAGGCCGCCGACGCCCTCGAGGTGACCGTCGCATCGGTGACCAGCGCACTGCAGCGGGCGCGCGTGACGATGCGCGAGCAGCTGCCCGACCGTCGCCTCGACTGGCGGAGCCCCTCCACCCACGAGCTGTCGGACGACGAGCGCGGCGTGGTGAAGTCGTACACCGACGCCCATGAGCGCAACGACCTCGACGGGCTGATGTCCCTGCTGCGCGACGAGCTGCGCTTCGCGATGCTGCCCGACATGGGCACCGTGCTCATGACGGCCAAGGACGCGGCGGACGGCTGGGTCTCCGGTGGGCTCTTCCAGCGCGGCTACGACGACTGGCGCTGTATCACCACGACGGTCAACCACATGCCAGCCGCCGTGCTGTACCTCCGCACCCCCGACGACCCGGAGTACCGGCTATTTGCCATCGCGGTCCTGCACATCGTCGACGGGAAGATCGCCGAGCTCACCGGATTCGACGCCACCGACAAACCGTGGCTGGACCTGGCCCCGACACTGTGATCACACAAGTCCCGATCGTCGACGAGTCCAGCGCACGAGCCGCCGTCGCCGAAGTCACCGCGGAATGAGCACCCCGGCCAGCTGAACACCAACGCGACGACGCGAACACCCGAGCATCTGGCCCGTGCTCATCGCCTCGTCTCGTATCGGGTCAGCACCACGCCGCCGGGAAACGTCCGCGTCTGAACCAGGTTCAGGTTCACCCAGCTGTCCAGCGCCGTGAAGAACGGCGTGCCGCCGCCCACCAGGACCGGGTAGGTGGCCAGGGCGTACTCGTCGATCAGCCCGGCCCGCATGGCAGCCCTGGCGAGCGTTGCGCCGCCGATGCCCATCGGGCCGCCGTCCTCGGCCCTGAGCCGGGTGATCTCGGCGACCGCGTCGCCGGTGACCAGGCGGGTGTTCCAGTCGACCTTGTCGATCGTCGAGGAGAACACCACCTTCGGCGTGTCCCGCCAGTTCCGCGCGAACTCGATCTCCGCCGGGGTAGCGTCGGGCTGCTGGTCGCCGGTCGGCCAGTAGGAGCTCATCGTCTCCCACAGCTTGCGCCCGTACAGCGACAGGCCGCTCGCCCGCTCCTGGTCGAGCCACCACTGGAACAGCTCGTCGCTCGGCGGCCCACCCCAGCCGATGTCGTCGCCGGTCGCGGCGATGTAGCCGTCCAGGGTCACGTTCATGCCGAAGATCAGTTTCCGCATCGTGCCAGCCTCCCGTGAGTCGATCTCACACGTACAGACGGGCGCGGCGCGGAAACCTAATCTGTGCGCGATCTGCGTCCGCAGGTAGTCACCCCAGCCCGGCCGTGTCGACCACCCCGCCGAGGGCGAGCGCGACCAGCGACACCGAGGTCGAGACGGCGAAGGCCTGCGGGGCGGTATCACCACCGCCGCCACTCCGGCCACGGTGCCCGGGACCCCGCCCAGCGCCGCCCACCCGACGTCGCGCCAGTCCGCGTGCCCGGGCTCGCGGACGAGCGTGGCGGCCGCGTGCGCGAGAGCCAGCACCAGGCCCGGCACCGGGGCGCTACAGGTACGGGCGGGTGAGCATCTCCAGGAAGTGGCCCGCCGGGTCCCGGAAGTAGACGCCGCGGCCGCCGTGCCCGGTGTTCGTCTCACCGGGTCGTTGCTGCTGCGGGTCCGCCCAGTGCTCGATGCCACGCTCGCACAGCCGCGCGTAGGCGCGGTCGAACAACGCGTCGTCGACGAGGAACGCGTAGTGCTGGTTCTGGATCTCCGGGAACGCCTCGACCGGGAGGTCGGCGAACTGCAGCAACACGCCGCCGTCCAGGGCGAGGTTGGTGAACGGGCCCCAGGACGGCGCGTCGGCCGCCTCCAGGACCTCGCGGAAGAACCGTGCGGAGACGGCTCGGTCGCGCGCGGCGATGATCGTGTGGTTGAACGTGACGGGCATTTCGTCCTCTCCCCGGTGTCGCTACACCGGGGAGGAGCGCGCCACCCGGGCCGACGGGCGAGACCCTCGGGAACGGGAACAGGGAGGCGAAGTGTGCGCCGCGGGCCCGTGCGGGAGGTGCTCGGCACGACGTGACGTCGCGGCCGGCCGGTACAGCCGCACCTTCCCGGTAGGCCCATGGGGGCGCACCGGCCACGCTAGCACCGCCCACACCCGACCGGAACGACCGAGCAACTGGGTACGGTCGGTGCCAGATCGGTCGATCGGGAGGCTCGATGCTCAGGACGGCGCCCGGGCGGCTGCCACGGACGGCCCGCGACCTGGTTCTGGCCCCGGTCCTGCTGTCCGCCACCGCCAACGTGATCATGGAACTGGCGCTGCCGCCGGTCGGGCACGGGGTCCGGGAGAGCACAGTGACCAGCGGGAATCTGTTCGAGCACCCGATCAAGCGCTTCCGCACCACGAACACCTACCTCGGCGTCGCCCTGCTCGGGACCGACGACGAACGGCGCGCCTACCGCCGCGCGGTGAACGGCTCGCACGCGCAGGTCCGTTCCACCGAGGAGAGCCCGGTCGCCTACCACGCCATGAACCGTGACCTGCAGCTGTGGGTCGCCGCCTGCATCTACCGGGCCTTCGAGGACACCTGGGGTCTGCTCACCGGCCGGCCCGGACTGCGGCTGCCCGGCGACGTCTACCGCGCGTGCGCGCCCATCGGCACGACGCTGCAGGTCAGGCCCGAGCAGTGGCCCGCCGACCGCACGGCGTTCGACGAGTACTGGGCCGAGAGCCTGCGGCACGTCTCGATCGACCCGGCGATGCGGGCGTACTTCGAGCGCCTGATGAACCGCGAGTACCTCGGCCCGGTCGGCCGGATCGGGCTGCGGCGCAGCCGGTGGTTCACCACCGGCTTCCTGCACGAGCCGTTCCGGAGCATGCTGGATCTGCCCTGGTCGGACGCCGACCAGCGCGAGTTCGAGGAGCGGATGCGGCGCACGGGGGAGCTGCTGTTCCGCCTGCCGCCGATGCTGCGCAGGCTCCCCTACAACGCCTGCCGCACCGACCTGCGCGTGCGCCGCCGGCTCGCCCGCCCGCTCGTGTGACGTCCGCCGAGCCCGGTGGACGTGGCCGGCCGCGGGCCTACCGGGTCAGCAGCTTCTTCTGCACCTTGCCCATCGCGTTGCGCGGCAGCGCGTCGACGAAGACGACCTCGCGCGGGCGCTTGTGCCGGGACAGCTGCGAGGCGACGTGGTCGATCAGGGCCTGGCCCTCGCCGTCGCCCACCACGAACGCGACGATCCGCTGGCCGAGGTCCGGGTCCGGCAGCCCGACGACGGCGACCTCGGCGACCGACGGGTGGTCGAGCAGGACCGCCTCGATCTCGCCGGATCCGATCCGATACCCGCCGGACTTGATCAGGTCGGTGGACTCGCGGCCGACGATCCGGTGGAACCCGCCGGAGTCGCGGACGGCCAGGTCACCGGTGCGGAACCAGCCGTCGCCCGACCAGCACTCGTCGTTCGCGTCGGCGCGGCCCCGGTACCCGCCGAACAGCATCGGCCCGCGCACCTCGAGCCGGCCGACGGTCTCACCGTCGTCGGGGACCTCCTCGGTCTCGCCGTCGGCGGCGGGCAGCAGGCGGGTCTGCGCGCCCGGGATCGGCAGGCCGACCCAGCCCGCGCGCCGCTCCCCGGACGCCAGGGCGCTCAGCGTGATCATGGTCTCGGTCATGCCGTACCGCTCGACCGGCGCCTGCCCGGTCAGCCCGGCGATCCGCTCGAACAGCGATGCCGGCAGCGGCGCGCTGCCCGACACCAGCAGCCGGGCCTTCCCGAGCGCCCGCGCCGAGTCGGGGTCCTCGACGATCCGGTTCCAGACGGTCGGGACGCCGAAGTACATGCTCGCGCCGGCCGCGGCGTAGCGGGCCGGCTGCGGCTTGACGGTGTGCACGACCCGGGACCCGCGGCGCAGCGAGCCGAGCAGGCCGAGGATCAACCCGTGCACGTGGAACAGGGGCAGGCCGTGCGCGACGGTGTCCTCGGGCGTCCAGTCCCAGACGTCGAACAGGCCGTCCAGGCCGGCGGCGATGGCCCGGCCGGACAGCTGCGCGCCCTTCGGTGCCCCCGTGGTGCCGGAGGTGTAGAGCAGCATGGCGGTGCGCTCCGGGTCGACCTCGCGCGGTGCCGCGGCGGTGGCACCGGGTCGGACGCACGGGAGGGCCGCGACCTCGGCGCCGTCCGGGCGCTCCCCGGCCCACGCCGTGGCCCCCGAGTCCGCCAGCACGTGCCCGCGCTCGGCCGGGCCCGAGTCGGGCGGCACCGGCACCACGGGGACCCCGGCGAGGATGCAGCCGGTGACGGCGACGACGGTGTCGATGGACGCCGTCGCGTGCACCGCGACCGGGCCGTCGCCGGGGATGCCGGCGGCGAACCGGCCGGCCCGGTCGACGAGGTCGGCCCGGGGCCGCGCGTCGTCGCCGACGACGACCGCGCGCTCGAGGTCCTGCGCGGAGGTGAGCGAGGTGAGGAACAAGGCGACTCCTGAGGGATCCGGACTAGACGACCGTCGCGGGCAGTACGA
>JAKDNL010000962.1 GCA_030451825.1 Pseudonocardia sp.
GTGACCGCGCCGGGCCGGCTCCGCGCCGAGCAGGTCCGTCGTCACGGCCACCGCGCCGCTGTCACGGACATGTTCACCGGTGAGTCGTACGCGGCCTCGGCTGTCACGCTGCCCGACCCCGCCGGGGGGGCGTCGTCGGTGCGGGCGGCGGGGGAGCACGAGTGGCGGCAGCAGTGGCTCGCCGACAACGATGCCCGCGTCACGCGCGCCACCCGGCCCGTCACGTTGTCGTGGTGGGAACGCCGGAACCTGATAGCGCGCGGGGAAGACCCGTACGCGTGGGAGTCCCGCTGGAATGAGGCGTCGGCGTCGCTGCTGCTGTGGCGGGCCGGGCGGCTCGCCCGTGACGGGTCCCGGTTCCCGATCGTCACTGACCCCCGGCCCGCCGTCCCGACGGTACCGGACCTCGCCACTCGTGGCGACAACAAGAAGGAGGCTGCTGTGGCTAACAGCATCCGCACGTTCGCTGACCTGAACGAACCCGGTATCGACCCCCTGAACTTCGCTGAGGAGTTGCCGGACCAGCTGGGGGAGGCGTACCGGCTCGTGTCTGACCGGGCGGAGGAACTCGGGCAGGAAGCCGACCGGCACCGCGCGGAGGCCGAGGCCCTGTCCGCGTACGCGGACTACATGGAGCAGGCGGAAGTGGAGTCCGGTATCGCGTCGGAGCTGCGGGCTGCCGCGGACGCCGCGGACGGGATCGCCCGCCAGCTGAGCGAGGCCGCGTCCGGGATGGGTGATGCGGCCGAGTCGGTCGGTTCCGCCCGGCGGGCGGCGGAGGCCGAGTACGGGGACTTCAAGATGCCGCGTTTCGACCGGGCCGGATGAGAGGAGGCGTGACCACGGCGGCGGATCTGCACCCGGTGGATCGGGCCGCGATCGGGCCGCAGGTCCCGGGCGGCATCTACCGGAACGGCTACTGGGGGAAGCGGTACCGCGTCGATGAGGTCCTCGTCGGGGACGCGGCCCGCGCGGAGATCCCGGGCTCGGACTGGGCGATCGTCGAGACCGAGCTGGACGGCCTGCACGCGGGCCGGCAGCGGGTGCACTGCACCGCCTGGGACGGGAAACGGGACAGCCCCGTCCCGGGGCTGGCGGCGGCGCTGGCCCGGGACGACGCCGCGGAGGACCGGGGGATGCACGCGGAAGGGCGGGAGACGTGCTGGAAGTGCCAGTCCTGGGCGGACCACGCGCATGACTGGGAGACCGGGAAGCGGATCACGTTGGACGAGTACCTGGCACGTAAGGCGAGGACGGGCTGATGGTGGCGGTGCGGCGCCGGGACGTGGACCCGGAGAAGGGCGCCGTTGAACGCGCCCTGGCCCGGCTGGATCACGCGATCATCTACCGGTGGCCGCACATCGCCGGGCCCCTCGCCCTCGCCGGGACAGCGTTCGGGCTCGGCTGGGGGGCGCACCGGTGGCCCGGGATCCTGCAGTGGACGCTCACCGTCCTGGTCGGGGTGGTCGTGTTCCTGGGCGCGGAGTCCATCAACCACCTCCCCGGCCGTCGGGAACGCGGCTACGCCTGGGCGTGCTGGCTCGGCGGCGGCGGCTGG
>JAKDNL010000410.1 GCA_030451825.1 Pseudonocardia sp.
GGCCGTGTGAGTCGACGTAGTTCGACTCGACGTTCATGTCGGTGCCGTGCCGGATCGCGCCCTCGACCATCGCGTGCACCTCCGAGGCGGTACAGCTCAGAAGTTGCGAATGCACGACCACCGAGCCGCGCTCGACATGCCAGTAGATCAAGACTCCGCGGCCGCCGTACCGGGAGTGCCACTGAGTGAAGATGTTCTGGTCGAACGCCCCGAAATGGGTCGAGTCCGACGCGACAGCCGTGGATCCGGTACCCCACAGGCTCTGCGCCCGAGCAGCGAAGGTGGCGTTGGCGATCTCGATGGCGATCCTGCGGGCAGTCTCGGGGGTGAGGTAGCGGCGCCGGGCGTAGCGGATGTCGTCCTCGCTGTGGCCGTGCTGGCCGGCGGCGACGGCCCGGATGCCGGTGTTGGTGCCGTGGCCGTAGATGGCCAGCAGCAGGCGCTCGGCCAGCACGTGCTCGGGCAGGGTGCCGCGGGCGGCGACCGAGGTCACCGCGTTCAGGCAGCCCGTCCGCAGGACGGCCTCCTTGAGCATGTCGATCAACGGGACGGTGCCCCACCGCGACAGCACCGCGTTCTTGAGCTTCCGCAGGTTGCGCGGCTCCGCCGCCGCCTCCAACGGTGTCACCTTGATCGCCCCGGCGGCGCGGTCGCTGATCGAGAGCCACTCGTAGCTGGGCAGCGCGGTGTGCAGCGCGTCCAGCTCATCGTGCATCTCCTGGCGCAGCCCCTCGATGAACTCGGTCGGGTCCAGCGGTTTGCGCAGCGCAGCGTAGTGCTCCACGCGGCGCTCGTCGAAGTCGGTCGGCAGGTCCGCGGCCGGGTTGCGCCACTTGTCCGCGCCCACCACCCAGATCTCCTTGCAGCGCAACTCCTCGCGCAGCGCCTGCAACGTCGCGACCTCGTAGACCATGCGCACCACCCGCTGCCGGCGCTGCGCGTCGGTCTTGTAGAGCAGCGCCTCCCAGTCACCGGACAGGCCCCGATGGACCGGGACGTGCTCACCGACCGGGTAGTAGGACAAGTTCCCGGCCGCCGCGTAGCGGGTGATCAGTTCCAGAGCCGCCAGCACCGGGCGGTGCGCGGTGTTGTTGCTGCGGAACTCCAACACACCCAGCAGCTTGATCAGCCCGGCGCGGTAGTGGTTGGTGTAGGAACCGCGCAACGTGGCCTTCACCGTGCGCTGATACGTGGGTCCCGAGGACTTGAACTCCGCCACCAGATCCCGCAGCACCGCGGGCGCCGCGATCGGGAACACCACGTCCCGCACCAGCTCGTCACCGGCGTCGACGGTGGCCTCGGCCAGGCGGAACAGCAGGTTCTCCTTACCGGTGACCCGCTTGAACTCCTTGATCAGCTCCTTGGTGACCCGGACCTCAGCGCGGGCGTTGATCCGGTGCACCGTGGCGTTGAGCAACTCCACCATCGTGTCGGTGATCTCCCGCTCCCGGCAGTGCAGCAACGCCGCCAACAAGGTCAACCTCACCTGCGGTGGATGGTCGCGCAGGTGGCTCGGGGACTCCACTGCCGCGCGCGCCCGCCATCCGGTGACCACCTTCGGCGCGACGTCGCCGAACAGCCCGGCCGGTAGCCCGACCGCGCGCACCGCCTCCAGCTTGGCGATCTCGGTGAGCATCGTGTTCAGGCTGACGTTGCCCGGATCCGAACGGATCGAGGCCAGCACCGTCAGCTCCTCGTCCGGCTCGACGTCTCCGTCCTCATCGGTTGCCGCAGCCACCAGCCCGGCCAGCCGGTCCCGCACCGGCTCCGGTAGCGCCGCCTGCACCTGGGCGAACAGGAGCTCCTCGGCGCGGTGCAGTGCCGATCGCACGATCCGATCCAGCCGGCCCGAGCTCGGGGGCTCGATACGCTCCTCACGGCAGCGGGCCAGCAGCTCATCGCGCACCCGCTCTGAGCGCCGCTCGCCCTGCGTCACCTGCGCGATCAACCAGCCGGTCAGCTGCTCCGCGTCGGCCACCGAGCATTCGCGGAAGCCCAGCCGCTCCCGGATCTCGGTCCGGTGCCGCTTGGCCTGCCGGCCGCTCCAGTCATAGAAGCCGATCTCCGACGCGCGCACACCCACCTGTCGGGCCACGTGCTCCACCGCGTTGTCCGGAACCTCGCCCCGTCCCCGTGGGAACCGGCCCTTCCAGATCAGGAACTTCAAGACCACGCCGAAGCCCAGGCGCGTCGCGCCGGTCTTGTTCCGCAACAGCTCCAGCTCGTCCTCGCCGAGGGTGAACTGGTCAACCAGCTCGTCAAGGTCCAGTGGACGAGCCAATCCCGGCTCCTCATGTCGGTGGGCCCGAAACCCACAACCCTCTCGGCTGCGCGGCAGCCTGCTCCTGGACCCAATGCCGCGTAGCTTAAGTCGATCAAGAGCTTGACCTGGTAGTTCTTGATCGGTGCGGCGTGGCGTGATCGTCTCGGGACCGGTGGCTGGCACGGTCGCCGATCATGGGCGAGGGTGTGGTGGTGCGGCCGGATCAGGTGTCGTTGGGGGTCCTGGTCAACGCCGTGCCCCGTGACGCCGTCGATGATGCGGTGATGGCGTGCGGGGTCCGGGAGAAGCGCTCGGACGGCAAGCTGCCCGCACACGTGATCACGTACCTGACGTTGGCGTTGTCGCTGTTCCCCGATGACGACTACACCGAGGTCGCGACCAGGGTTACCGGGTCGCTGGACCGGTGGAACTGTTGGGACTCCGGCTGGACGGTGCCGACCGCCTCGGCGATCACCCAGGCCCGTAAACGGTTGGGCCGCAACGTGTTCGCGGAGTTGTTCGAGCGCACGTGCGGCCCGGTCGCCGGTACGCCCGGCCCGACCGCGGCGAACGTGGCGTTGGGTACTGCGCGTGGGTCGTTCCTGCGCCGGTGGCGGCTGTTGGCCATCGACGGGTTCGAGATCGACGTGCCCGACAGCGAGGCCAACGCCGCCGAGTTCGGCTACGCCGGGTCGGGGGACAACCGCTCGGCGTTCCCGAAGGCGCGGGTGGTCGCGCTGGCCGAGTGCGGCACCCACGCCTTCGTCGCCGCCGAGATCGACGCCTACTCCGTCGGGGAACGCACCCTCGCGCAGCGCTTGTATCCGCGGCTGCGCGCCGATGAGCTGCTCACCGCCGACCGGGGCTTCTACTCCTGGGCGGCGTGGGACGCCGCTGCGGCGACCGGGGCGGCGCTGCTGTGGCGCGCCCCGACCCAGCTTGGTCTGCCGGTCGTGAGGGTGCTCGAGGACGGGACCTTCCTCACCGCCCTGATCAGCCCCACCGTCCGCGGTGCCCGCCGCGAGCGGCTGCTCGCCGCCGCCCGCGACGGCGCGGACCTGACCGACATCAACGCGGTCGGTGACGCGTTCGACGACCGCGGCCTGCCGGTCATCCACCTGGCCCGGGTCATCGAGTACGACGTCCCCGATCGGGTCGGCAACGGCACCGGGGAGCTGATCGTGGTGCTGTCCACCATCACCGACCTGGCCGGGCCCGACGGCGCCCGCGCCGACGAGCTGGCCGTGGCCTACCAGCAGCGCTGGGAGGAAGAGACCGCGAACGACCAGCTCAAGACCCACCTGCGCGGCCCCGGTCGGGTGCTCCGCTCGCGGCTGCCCGACCTGGTCCACCAGGAGATCTGGGCCTACCTGATCGTGCACCACGCGATCAGCGCGCTGACCGCCCGAGCCTCCGCCGCAGCCGACCTCGACCCCGACTCGCTGTCGTTCGCCAAGGCCCTGCGCATGATCCGCCGTACCGCCACCGGGACGGCGGACATTCCCCCCTCAGGACTGGAATGATCGACTCCCCGCCCACCTGGGCGAGCTTGCCGAGCTGCTCATCCCGCCGCGGCGCGAACGCACCTGCCCACGCGCGGTTAAACGAGCTCGGCACAACAGCTACCGGGTCAAGAAGCCCGGCGAGCCGGCCAGCATCCGACACCGAGCACCGGCCACGATCAACATCCACAAGCTGAGACCCAGGTCAGCAGCATGATCGACTTAGGCTACGTGGCATTGCTCCTGGACCTCGCCGCGGTCAAGGACGGCCACCTGTTGTCCGGTCCCGATGATCTCGGCCGACCGGCCGGCTCATGACCTACGAAACGATGACAGATTCATTGGCTTCTCCACTGCCCGAATATCCGGTGCAGAGGGCGGTTCTTCTCGCCCACACTGCGCGGCATGACCGTCGAACAGTTCATTCGCGATGGATACGTCGTGGTTCGGGACGCCATCGACCCCGACACCGCGGCGGCCTGCCGCGACATGATCTGGGACGCCCTCTCCGGCGAGGGCGTGACCCGCGACCCGACCACGTGGACGCGTCCGGTCGTGCGCGTGAACTGCCCCGACAGCGAACCGTTCGTCGCGGCGGGGACCTCGCCGGCGTTGTGGACGGCCTACGACGAGCTGATCGGCCCCGGCCGCTGGACCCGGCGCCGCGGGGTCGGCGGCACGATCCCGGTGCGGTTTCCCTCCGAGGAGTATCCGGGTGACGTCGGCTGGCACATCGAGGGCAGCTACCCGGTCGGTGCCGGGTACTGGGCGAACGTCCGCTCCCGCGCTCGTGGGCTGCTGGCGTTGTTCCTGTTCAGCGACGTCGGACCCGATGATGCGCCGACGCGGCTCGCGCTTGGGTCGCACCTGGCGATGCCCCGCATCCTCGCTCCTGCTGGCGAGGCGGGCATGTCCGGCGAGCGGTCTATCGCCGGGGTGCGGCCCTCGGTGCTGTGCCGCACAGCGGTACACGCCACCGGCCGGGCCGGCGATGTGATCCTGTGTCACCCGTTCATCGTGCACACTGCGACCTGGCCCCACCGCGGCATCACAGCGCGGATGATGGCGCAACCGGGCATCGAGGTCCTCGACGGCTTCGCGATCGACGGGTCGGACCCCTCGCCGGTCGCCCAGGCAATCGTCACCGGGCTGCGTGCGACCGACTGAAGAGCGAGACGCCACCCGCTCACTACGGCGCCAACCCGCCGAGATTGGCAGGGGCAGCCACCTGCACCTGTCACTTCATGGCGCGATCCTTACCAGCACCCCGTGTAGCGGGCGTGGTGAACGTGGACGGTGGTCTGCCCTACGGCCTGACCGGTGAGACGAGCCACGAGCGGATCAGGAAGCTGTTCCGCCGCAACCGGATGCTGCTGCCGCTGGTGGCCCCGTTCGGCCTGTCCGCGCGGATGTCCGCCGACCAGCACGCCGAGATCAACATCGAGCTCAACGAGCTGGCCGCCTCCTGCGGGCCGATCCTGGACCGCGTGGGCTGCCCGGTGCGCTACGTCCTCGGGTCCGGTGACAGTTTCGGGAGCAAGGACGGCGAGCAGGACGACGCGCGCGTTGCTCTCGAACCGCACCTTGCTCGGAACCCGAACCTGCAGGTCAGCTCCAAGGTCGCCAGCAACCACGGCGCAATCCTGCGCACCGACTACCGGGCCGTCGCTCAAGCGGTCCGCGACGCCGCCGCGGCCAGCCAGCAGATGAAAGCCTGAGCCGATGGCGGGCGGACTCACGATCGGCCAGGCAGCCGCCTTCACCGGCGTCACGATCAAGACCGTGCGGCACTACCACCGCGTCGGCCTCCTGGACGAACCCGGGCGCGATAGTTCCGGCTACCGCCGCTACACATCGACTGACCTGCTCCGCCTCGTGCAGGTCCGCACCCTTGCCGAGGCCGGCGTCGCACTCGCCGAGATCGACGACATCCTCAACGCCGACCGCGAGCGACTCGCTGCAGCAGTAGCCGACGTCGGGCGCCGGCTCAGCGAACGGATCGAGGAACTCCTCGCCCGCCGCGACACCCTGCACCGCCTGGTCGACCGCGACCGGGCTCTGCTGCCCGACCGCGCCTGCGCCCTACTCCAACGGCACACCGAACTCGGGTTCCCACTCGATTTCGTGGCCGAGCAACGCGACGGGCTGATCCTGGCCCGGGCGCTTCACCGCGAGTTCTTTGACGGTTACCTGACCCAACTCGAGCACCGGCTCGACGATCCCAAGTACGTCGAATTGCAAAAACGCGGCTGGGAAGCGTCGTCCTGGGAACCTGACGACCCTCGCCTCGACCAGCTCGCGGCCGCTATAGCCGACAACCTACTGACCAACCGCGAACTGATGGAAGCGCAGGCCGACGCCTTCTCCACCCCGGACGCCACCGCTCGCTACAAAGTGATCAACGATCACCGCGCCGACGAGCTACCAAGCATGGCCCGACTGACCACACTTATCGAAGCCCGGTTGCGTGCGGCCGGCCTCAGCATCCCGAATTTCTGAGAAGCCCTGCCCGGGAGAAGACCCGCGGCCAGCACTTGCCGACGGAGCGCCGCGGACGCTCGACCGCTTCGCACGAAGTAGGACTCGTCTCGATAGCCGAAGGCCTACCGAACGCGCAAGGCGCGGCTACGCCACCGCGAAGACGTCCCGAACGGGATCCCCTGTGGGGCGGCGCGGATCGTCGCGAGAGGGCTCAGCCTGCCCAGGTGACGATCAAGACGTCCACCCGTTCCAAATC
>JAKDNL010000026.1 GCA_030451825.1 Pseudonocardia sp.
GCGACCGGTGCGTAGCGGCCGCGCCCCAGGCGGGCCATGTCCCGGGCCAGGGGAGCGTCGTGCTCGCCGTCGGTCTCGCACAGCACGTGCAGCTCCCCGAACCGGCGCGCGATCTCCCGCGGGTCCGGGCCCGCGTTGTGCACGGCATCGGTGAGCAGCACAGCGGTCCGTCGGCGCGCCGACGACCGGTTCAGCTCGCTGCGCGCGACGGTCAGCCCGAACCCGACGTTGGTCAGCCCGCGGGCCGGGATCCGCAGCAGCTGATCGAGCAGCGTCGACGGCGCGACCCGGGTCTCGAGCGGCTTGAGCAGCGCCGCGTCCGACCAGAACGCGACGACCGCGAGCTGGTCCCCGTTGTCTCCGCCACCGAGGTCGGCGGACAGCGCGGCGACCGTCGCCGCGGCGATCCGCACCTTCTCCCCGCGCATCGACCCGGACACGTCGACGATCAGCACCGCGGCGCGTCGCGACCGCATCCGCTCCCGGACGACGATGTCGGTGTCCTCGGGCACCGGGCGCTCGGCCAGGACCTCGATCGTGCGGTCCAGGTCGATGTCGTCGCTGCGGTAGCGGTAGGGGACCGAGGCCAGCTTCCCGGCGCCGCGCTCGGCCCGCGGGTCGCGCGGGCGCCGCCGGATCGCCAACCGGCGGGCGATCCGCTGCGCCATCCGGGACACCTCGCGGTCCGGTGCCCGGTCCTCGATCAGCTCGTCGAGCCCGCGCACCGCCGCGGACTGGGACGTGATCAGCAGACCCTGCCCGCCCGCGGCTGCGACGTCGGCGACGCCGTCGCCACGGGTGTCCCCGAGCTCGACGACGACCGGCGGTCCCGGTCCGTCCTGGAACAGCGACGGCGCGTCGCGCAGCTGCTTGGGCTTGCGGCGCAACGGGTCGAGCTGGCGTCTCTCACCGCGCTCGGCGGTGGGCAGCGAGACGGCGTTGTCCAGGTTCAGGCGCTGCGGACCCGGCGCTGCCCGCCGGGGGAGGAGAAAAAATGGTTCTCCCAGATCTCGGTGATCACCTGTTCCGGGCCGGCCTCGGAGGCCTCGTCCACCGCGACCCGGGCCGAGAGCGACAGCAACGCCGCGTCCAGCACCAGGTTCTCCCGGGAGGAGTAGGTGCCCAGCTTCTCCAGCTCGACCGCGATCGCGACCATGTCGATCGCGCCGCGCACGCTGGAGCCGCGGCGCAGCTCCGGGTGCGAGCGCGTCGCCCGGGTGATCGACACCGCGTCGTCGACCAGCGTCGTGTCCTCGCTGCCCGTGCGGACCCTGACGATCCCGGCCTCCTCCTCGGTGTCCTGGTAGCCGACGGCGAGGCGGCACCACCGGTCGTAGACCGAGTCCGAGATCCGCGCGGTACCGACGTTGTCGAACGGGTTCATCGAGGCCAGCACCCGGAACGTGGGCTCGGCCTTGATCGTCCCGACCCGGGGTACCGCCACCTCGCGCTCGGCCATCGAGGCCAGCAGCACGTTGAGCGTGTCCTCGGGGGCGCGGTTGAGCTCCTCGATGTAGAGGAACCCGCCCGACTGCATCGCCTCCACCAGCGGGCCGGTCACGAAGTTGTCCTCCGAGTAGTCCTCGCGCAGCACCCGGGCCGGGTTGTGGTGCCCGACCAGACGCGCCGGCGTCAGCTCGGCGTTGCCCTCCACCAGCACGAACGGGATGCCCCAGTTGCCGGTGATGGCGCGCAGCACGGTCGACTTGCCGGTGCCCGGCGGGCCCTCGAGGAGGATGTCGCGCCCGGCCGTCACCGCGGCCAGGACGAGATCCAGCTCGCGGCGGCGGCCGACCAGGCTCTGCGCGATCGCGTCGCGACGGGCCCGCCCGGTCCCGATTGGTGTCCCCGCGGAGGCGCGGGTGGAAGTGGAGGTCACGTGGGTCATCCGACCCTTTCGCGGAAGCCGGCGTCAACCCCGGCACGATCGTTTCCGGCACGACGCGATCGACCATCGGAGGCAGGACGCGGGCATGCAACCACCAAACGGCGGGTAGACGCTGCGGGAAACGGGTGGCGAGAATCCTGGGCGCAGCCCGATCCGTCCGGGCCGGCGAGGAGGTTCCACCGTGGCACCGCGGATCGAGAACGCGCCGGGTCGGCGTCGCTGGATCGAGGTCTCGACGCTCGGCGACCTCGTGGACCGGCGCGCCGTCGAGCACCCGGACGGCGAGGCGCTCGTCTTCCCGGACCGCAGGGCGAGCTACCCGGAGCTCGCCGGGCGTGCCCAGGAGCTCGCGCAGGGGCTGGCCGGGCTCGGTGTCGGCCGCGGTGACCGGGTCGGGATCCTGCTGCCCGCATCGGTCGACCTGGTCGCGACGCTGCTGGCCGCGGCGAAGCTCGGCGCGATCGCGGTGCCGGTGAACGCGCGCTTCCGCAGCACCGAGCTGCGCCAGATCGTGGCGCACTCCGGGATGGCGGTGCTGGTGACGGCGCCGGACCACCTGCCGCTGGTGGCCGAGTCGCTGCCGGACCTGGCCGGGCAGACCGCGGGCGAGCTGGCCTGCGCCGCGGCGCCGGAGCTGCGGCACGTGCTGCTGCTCGGGGCCCCGGCCCCGGCCCCGGCCTCGATCGCCTCGGCCCTGACCGGGCCGGGCCGTCTGGCCGCGACCGCGGTGCCGGACTCCGACGTCTGGTCCGAGCAGGAGTCGGTGTGTGTCCGGGACACCGCGGTGATCGTCTACACCTCGGGCACGACCGCGGCGCCGAAGGGCGCGATGCTCTCGCACGAGGCGCTGGTGCGGCTCGCGACCGGGATCGGCGACCGGCTCGCCTACACCCCGGCCGACCGGGTGTGGACCGCGATCCCGCTGTTCCACGGCGGCGGCATCACGTTCGCGCTGAGCTGCCTGGCCGCCGGCGCGACGTTCGTGCACCCCGGCTTCTTCGACCCGTCGACGACGCTCGAGTACCTGCGCGACGAGCGCGTCACCGTGGCGCTCGCCGCGTTCGAGACGATCTGGATGCCGGTGCTCAACCGGGCCGACTTCGCCTCCTTCGACCTGTCCCGGATCCGGGTCGTGATGGCGGTCGGCGTGCCGGAGCGGTTGCGCGACATGGTGTCGCGCCTGCCGGACGCGACGCACGTGTCGTGCGTAGCGATGACCGAGTCGTCGGCGTTCCTGACGCTGAACCGCCTCGACGACCCGCCGGAGGCTCGCGCGACGACGGGCGGGCATCCGATGCCGGGCATGCGCTGTCGCGTCGTGGACCCGGAGACCGGTCTCGACCTCGCCCCCGGAACACCCGGTGAACTGCTCTTCCGCGGCCCGAACGCGTTCGACGGCTACTTCCGCGACCCGGAGCTGACCGCGCAGGTGTTCGACGAGCACGGGTGGTTCCACTCCGGCGACCTGGTCGTCGCCGATGATGACGGGCGGCTGACGTTTCGTTCCCGGCTCAAGGACATGCTCAAGGTGGGCGGGGAGAACGTGGCCGCGGCCGAGGTGGAGGGATTCCTGCTCGGGCACCCGGCGGTGGACATGGTCGCGGTGGTGGCCGCGCCGGACGCCCGCTACGTGGAGGTCCCGGCCGCGTACGTCGTGCTCGCGCCGGGTGCGCGGGCGTCCGAGCGGGAGCTGGTCGAGTTCTGCCTGGGCCGGATAGCGACCTACCGCGTGCCGCGCTACGTGCGGTTCGTGACCGAGTACCCGATGTCCGGAACGAAGATCAAGAAGTTCGTGCTGCGCGAGCGGATCGCCGCCGAGCTCGCCGCCGCGGGGGTCACGGAGGCACCGAAGCTCCGCGTGCCGGCCGAGTAGGGCATACCCCCCGATCTGGTCCCGGGACCCCGGGACGCTCCGGGGTCTCGGTACGGTCGGGGCGTCCAGCGACGCGCCCTGCTGCCCCCGCAGGCCGACGAAGGAGCACACCCTGCTCGCCCACATCCTCGACCTGATCGCCGGGATCCCCACCTGGATCGTGATCCTGGTGGCCGCGCTGGCCGCTCTCGGTGAGACCACGATCGGGCTGGGCTTCGTGCTGCCCGGGGAGTCGGTCCTGGTCGCCGCCGCCATCGCGCTGCCGGACCTGCGCGCGGCCGTCGTGACCGTGCTGGTGGTGGGGCTGGCCGCCGCGTGCGGTGACGCGATCGGCTACCTGCTGGGCCGCCGCTTCGGACCGCGCCTGCGCGCGTCGAAGCTGGTCGGGAACGTCGGGCGCGACCAGTGGGACCGGACGGGTCGGATCCTGCGGCGCCACGGTGCGTGGGCGGTGCTCGGCGCGCGGTTCCTGCCCGTCGTCCGCACGCTGACCCCGGCCGCGGCCGGGGCGTCCGGGCTACCGCTGCGCCGGTTCCTCCCGGCCAGCCTCACGGGTGCGCTGCTGTGGTCGGCGACGCACGTAGCGGTCGGTTTCGGCGCACGCGGCTCGGCGTTGTGGTTCGAGCGCACGTTCGGCGTGGCAGGTTGGGTCGTGCTCGGTTCGATCGGGGTGATCGGCACCGTCGTGTGGCTGCTGCGCCACCGGCGTCGGGCGCGTGCCGAGCCGGTCGCGGTGTCCGAGCAGCCGGTGCCGGTCGGGGCTCACGCCGTCGACTGATCGGCTGCCGTGATCGGTGGGGGGATCATCCGGGGCGCCTCGGTGATGCCCCGGTGGGAGAGTTCCTCGGTGATCAGGGCGCGGAGCCGGAACTTCTGCACCTTGGTCCCGGACATCGGCCACTCGTCGACGAACCGCACGTAGCGGGGCACTTTGTAGGTGGCCACCGCGCCGAGGCAGAACTCGATCAGCTCCTGCTCGGTGGCCACCGAGCCCCGGCGCAGCTGCACGAACGCGGCGGCGACCTCGCCGTAGCGCGCGTCCGGGGCGCCGACGACCGCCACGATGCCGGCGGCGGGGTGCTCGGAGAGGAAGCCCTCGATCTCGGCGGCGGCCACGTTCTCCCCGCCCACCTTGAGGATGTCGCCGAGCCGGGTCAGGAACCGCAGCCGGCCGTGGTCATCGGCGACGACCTGGTCGCCGGAGGCGAACCAGCCCGACTCGTCGATCCGGTGCGCGGTCAGCTCGGGATCCCGGTGGTAGTGCGACAGGCGCGACCCGCCGCGGAACCGGAACTCTCCCGGCACGCCGGGCGCGACCTCCACGCCGGTCTCCGGATCGACGACCATCGCCTCCATGTGCCGTAACGGCTGCCCGCTGGTGGTGGCGCGGACCTCGGCCGGGTCGTCCGGTGACCCGACGCAGCAGAACCCGAACGACTCGGTCATGCCCAGACACGACAGCTGCACCGCGTGCGGCAGCCGGGCCTGCATCGACCGCATCCGCTCCGGCGACCCGATGTTGATCACCATCCGGAGCGCGGAGAGGTCCGCGCCGGCGAAGTCCGGGTGCTCCAGGACCGGCAGCCAGATCGTCTCGAACGCCGGGAACCCGACCGTGCACCGTTCGTCGACGAGCTGGCGCAGCGCCCGTCCCGGATCGAACGTGCCGACGTGCACGAACCCGCAGTGCCCGGCCACCGCGGCCAGCGCGACGTCGAACCCGCCGCAGTGGAACATCGGCAGCGGCGTCCAGAACCGGTCGTCCGGGGTGAGTTGCAGGCGGTCGGCGACGGCCTCGCCCTCGGCGACGAGCGAGCGGTGGGTGTGCACGCAGCCGCGCGGGCGCGAGGTGGTGCCGGAGGTGTAGAGCATGAGGTTCGGGTCGTCGGCCCTCAGCGCGGCCCGGGCCCCGGCCGGTCCGGCCGGATCGGTGCCCGCCGCGGCCGCGTCGAACGTCGACCCGCCGAGCAGTCCGCCGAGCAGGCCTCCTGCGTCGGTGCCGCGGTCGGTGACGACGACGGTCCCCAGCTGCGCGCCGTCGGCACCGGGTAGGTGCCCTCTGAGTACCGGCTCGAAGGCCGACGTCGTGACCAGCACGCGCAGCTGCGCATCGGAGATCACGTAGGCGATCTCGCGGGAGCGCAGGCGCACGTTGAGCGGCACCGTGACCGCACCGATCGAGCTCGCCGCGAGCCAGAACCGCAGGCAGTCCAGGCCGCCGTGCAGCAGCAGCCCGACCGGGTCGCCGGGGCGGACGCCGATGGCCCAGAGCCCGCGCGCCACACGCTCGACCTGCGCGGCCAGCTCGGGGTAGCCGGCCCGGCCGTCCGGGAACACGACGCCTTGGCCGGGCGTGTCGGCGGCGCGGGCGGTGAGCAGGTCGGGGACGGTGAGGTCCGGCATCGTCGGGGGTCCTTCCGGGGCGGAAGCCTGTCTAACGGTCGTTTGACAAAGCTACCGACGCGCCTCGAAGGTGGACAAGACCGTGCACGCGAGGGGCCGGCATCGTGTGAGGAATGGGCATGCAGACCGAGGACGAGCAGTCGGGGCTGGTCGGGCACCGGATGCCGGGCGGACGGGCGCGGATCGAGCCCTACGTCGACTGGCTGGTGCGCGACGTCGTCGGGGCCCCGCAGCGCGCATCCGGCGACGACACGGTGCACCCGGCCGTCGCGTTCCTGGTTGCTCAGGGCAACGTCGGGCTGGAGCTGGAGGAAGTGTTCGCCCTGTTCGGTGCGAGCTCGCAGGACGGACCGCTGCTGGGGGAGTGGACGGTGGACTTCGCCCGGGTGCTGCGCACGGGCGTCGACTACGACGTGAGCTGCCAGGTGGAACGCGTGGTGCGCAAGCGCGGGGCCCGGACCGGCGTGTTCGACCTGGCCACCGTCGAGATCGGACTGGATGCACCGGACGGTGCGCGGCACGCGACGGTCCGTCCGACCTACGTGTTCCCGCGACGGGAGGGATCGTGAACGTCGGCGACCTTCTCCCGGAGTTCGTCGTGGACTCCGTCGACCCGGAGCGGATGAAGACGATGGCGGCGCTGCTGCGCGACCCGAACATGATCCATCTCGACCCCGCCGAGACGGCTCGGCTCGGGATGGGTGCCCGGGTCGTCAACCAGGGCCCGATCAACCTGGGCTACGTGCAGACGATGCTCGCGCGGGCCGCCGGCGGGGTGGACAGGGTGCGCGCGACGTCGTTCCGGTTCGAGGCCAACGTGCACGCCGGGGACCGGGTGGTGGCCGGCGGGAGGGTGACGGCCCTCCGCCCGGACGAGGGCGAGATCGACTGCGAGGTGTGGCTGGACGTCACCGGAGGTTCCCGGGCGCTGTCCGGGACGGCGATCTTGCGCAAGTGAGCGCCTGTGCGCGGAAATCGTCGCTGGGGCAACGATTTCCGCGCACGAGGTTGCCGGGGGTCGACTGCTCGTGCGAGTATCAAACGTTCGGTTGGTAGGGAGGATCGCATGTCGCGCTACGACGTCGTGGTGATCGGGGCCGGGGCCGCCGGGCTGACGGCTGGGGCGCTGCTGGCCAAGGAGGGCAAGCGCGTCGTCGTGCTCGACCGCAGCCCCTACCTGGGCGGGCGCGCGATGGCCGTCCCGGACGAGGGCTTCACCGTCAACCTGGGTGGGCACCTGATCGAGGACGGCGGGTCGGGCATCACGAAGGTGTTCTCCCACGTGGGCAAGGAGCTGATCCACGGTGAGGTCTCGAACGACATGCCGATCTGGGAGAACGGCAAGGGCTGGGGCTCGATCCGAGACCGCTACACCGACCGGACCGAGCTGCGCAAGGTCATCAAGGCCCTGGTCAACA
Source organism: Pseudonocardia sp. (assembly GCA_030451825.1). Classification (GTDB taxonomy): domain Bacteria; phylum Actinomycetota; class Actinomycetes; order Mycobacteriales; family Pseudonocardiaceae; genus Pseudonocardia. Next base: position 7,583 of record JAKDNL010000026.1, read on the forward strand.
CGCCCTACGAAGCTCTCGACGACTGGGACGACCGGTCGCTGCGCGAGTGGATCCACCAGTACACCGACGACCAGGGCGTCGTGGACCTGTTCGAGTTCATCTCGGTGCTCGAGTGCATGACCGACAACTGGTACGACCACTCGGCCTCGGACAACCTCTACGTCCGCAAGATGCACTTCGAGGAGCGCGGCACCGCGGCCTACTCGTGCTGGCCCGGGCAGGGCTGGGACGGGATCTGGCGCGATCTCGCCGACGCGATCACGGAGAACGGCGGGGAGCTGCGGTTGGGCACCTCGGTCGAGCGGGTCGTGATCGAGAACGGCGCCGTCAAGGGTGTCGCGGTGGGCCGCGAGCCCAAGGTGCTGCCGAACGAGTTCTTCGAAGAGGAGATCCTCGAGGCCGACGCGGTGATCTCTACGCTGCCGGTGTGGAACGTGCTGGGCGTCGTCCCGCGCCGCGCGCTGCCCGAGTGGTACGCGAGCCAGATCGAGTTCCTGGCCCAGGACAAGTTCCGGATCGCGTGGCTGGGGCTCTATCTCGCGACCGAGGAGCCGGTCACCCAGTTCGACCCGCGCGAGCTCGCGACGTGGACCGCGACCCCGTCCACGGACTGCTCGGGCTTCATGTTCGACCAGTCCGCGATGGACCCGTCGTGCTCGCCGCCCGGCACCCACCTGCACGTGATGGGCGCGATCATCCCGGGCGCCCGCGGGCGGGACACCGAATGGTGCCGCGACACGATGCAGGCCTTCGAGCGCGACATCGAGACGATGTGGCCGGGCTTCGCGGAGCCGATCTGGCGGCGTCGGCACCTGGTGTTCGAGCCGAGCTTCGGTGTGATCCAGATGCCCGGGCTGGTGGGGCGCTACCGGCCGCACTGGCGGGCGCCGAACGTCGAGGGGCTGTGGTTCGCCTCCGAGACGTTCCGCAGCCGCGGCGTCGGCACCGACCGCGCCGCCCGCGCGGCCCTGACCTGCGTCGAGGACTACCTCGGCGATCGGATCCCGACCTTCGGCGAGGGGTGGAGGTACTAGTTGCCCAGGAGGAGATCGTGAAGCGCCTGCAGCTGGGGGTGCCGGGGCAGATCATGCCGCCGGCCGACCGCGCGGTGCGCTTCGCGCAGCGCAGCGAGGCCGACGGCTACGACGCCGTCTGGTGGCCGGACCACCTGATGGGCTGGCACGCGGACACCATGTGGACGCCCGATTTGACCCCGCTGGCCGACGTCCAGGCGAACCCGCACACCTACTTCGATCCGATGATCATGATGGGCGTGGTGGGGGCGCAGACAGAGCGGATCAAGGTGGGCGTGGTCGTCACCGACCTGATCCGCCGCAACCCCGCGATGGCGGCGTCCACCGCGCTGACGCTCGACCACGTCACGCAGGGCCGGGCGATCATCGGTCTGGGCAGCGGCGAGAAGCTCAACGTGACGCCGTACGGGATGAGCTTCGACAAGCCCGTCGCGAAGCTCTCCGAGGGCATCGACGTGATGCGCCTGCTCTGGGAGGCCGACGGCCCGGTGAACTACTCCGGGCAGTTCCACACCCTCGACTCCGCGGTGCTCGGACTCTCCCCGTACGGCGAGGACCCACCGGAGATCTGGACGGCCGCGCACGGCCCGCGGATGCTGCGCCTGACCGGCACCAAGGCCGACGGCTGGCTGCCGACGAAGATGACCGCGCCGGACTACGGCAAGTCGCTGACCACGATCCACCAGGCCGCCCAGGACGCCGACCGGGACCCGGCGAAGATCACCGCGGGGACGCTCGGCTACATCCTGATGGGACCCGACCCCGAGACCGTCCGCCGGCTCACCGAGGCCCCGCTGGTGCGCGCGCTGTGCGTGCTGCTGCCCTCGCAGGTGTTCCGCGACCTCGGTGTCGAACCGCCGCTGGACGGGAGTCCGGGTGGCTCGGGTTTCCACGACTTCATCCCGTCCACGATCGAGCGGGTCGAGTCGCTGCGGATCATCGATGCGATCCCGCCCGAGGTGGTGCGGCACTACGCGTTCTGCGGCACGCCCGAGCAGGTGGCCGAGGAGCTCTACGAGTACCGGGAGGCGGGGTTGGAGCACCTGGTCATGTGGAACATCACCGCGTTCGGCGACCCGTCGCTGGCGAAGTGGTCGTTCCAGGCGATGGCCGAGCTGAAGAAGCTGGTGGGCTCGTGAGCCAGGCCTGCTCGAACAACAGGACAGCGGTCGAGGGGTACTTCGCGGCCATGAACTCCGATCGGTTCGATGACCTGAAGGCCGTGTTCGCTCCCGACGTGGAGATCCACACGGTGGGCGCGGAACCGGTCGTCGGGCGCGACGCCGCGCTCGCGCACTTCCCGGCGATCCTGTCCGGTTACAGCGCCCACGACGACCGGGTGACCCGCTGGATCACCGGTAGCGACGACGACGGCGTGGGCGCGATCGTCTGCGACATCGCCTTCGCCGGGCGCCTGGTGGACGGCCGGGAGATCCGGTTCGACGCCCTGGACGTGTTCGACGTCCGGGACGGGCTGATCACGTGCGTCACCACCTGGTACGACACCCGGCTGGTGGCCCGCCAGGTCCGCGGGTGAGCGCGCCGCTCCGACCGGGCGCCGCCCCCGGCGTCCCGAGGGGACCCCTCGCTCACACTGAGGTCCCGAGGGTCCCGAGGGTGCCGTTCGGGGCGTCTCGTGGGGGTGGGGCGTGAAGCTCGGGATCACGATGCCGGTCGACGACGGGCTCGGCGTGCCGGAGTACCTGCGGATCGCGCTGGCGGCCGAGGAGGCCGGGTACGACTCGGTGTGGGCCGGGGAAGTTGCGGGGCCGGAGGTGTTCTCGCTGCTCGGGGTACTCGCGGCGAGCACGTCGCGGGTGCGCCTGGGGACCGGGATCGCGTCGGTCTACCCGCGCTCGCCTGCTCTGGCCGCAATGGGGTTCGCCACGCTGGCTTCGGCCGCGCCCGGGCGGATCCTGGCCGGGATCGGCGCGAGCAGCCCGATGATCGTGCGCGACTGGCACGGGCGCGCGTTCGACGCACCGCTGGCGACGATCGAGGGCTACGTCGCGGCGTTGCGGGCCGCGTGGGCGGGCGAGCGGGTGCACGTCGAGCACCCGCGCACGCACGGGTTCCGGGCGTCCCTGCTGCCACCGCAGGCGCCGCCGATCGTGCTGGCCGCCATGAACCCGCGGATGCTGCGCCTGGCCGGGCGGATCGCCGACGGGGTGTTCGTCACCTGGTGCCCGCCGGACGAGGTGGACGCCCGGCTGGCCCACGTCCGCGAGGGGGAGCGCGAGGCCGGTCGGGAGCCGGGCACCGTGTGGGCGATGGCCTCGTACTGGGCCTACGCCGGCGATCGCACCGAGGAGGCGATGGCGCGGATGCGTCGTCTCGTCCTACAGTACGCGATGGTGCCGACGCACCGGGGCTCCTTCGCCCGGGTGTTCGCCGAGCTGGACCGCGCCACCGAGCTGTGGACCTCCGGTGACCGCGCCGGCGCATTGGCCCTGGTCCCGGACGAGGCCGTGCACCGGCTCTGCGCGGTGGGCGACGGGGCCGACGTCGCGCGCCGGGCCGCGGACCTGGCCAAGGCCGGCATCGAGCTCCCGGTCCTGCTGACACCCGGCGCGGTCCCCGGTGAGCTCGACGGCCCCCTGCAGACGATCACCCGAACCGCCGACGCCGCGCGCTGAAGCGCGACGGTCCCGGCTCGCCGTATGGACGCGCGCCGGGCCCGCCGACGCGCGCTGAACATGTCGACGCGACCGCGGCCGCGCGCGCGTACCGATGCCGAACGCGCGGGAGCCGGCGCGGCGCGCGTTCCCGAGGTGTGCGGCACGGGCAGCCGGGGCGGTCCTGTGTCATGTCGTGCGTGGTGCGCTCGTCGTGGTTCACCAGTGGCTCCGGCCTCGCCGCACGGAGTCGACGGCCGGTCAGCCCATCGACTTCTGACCGTCGATGGTCTCGCGCAGGATGTCGGCGTGGCCGCTGTGCTGGGCGGTCTCGCCGATGATGTGCGCCAGTGCGTGCCGGGCGCTCCAGCGGGTGCCGGCCGGGAACCACGGCGCGTCCGGGAGTGGGTGCGCGACGTCCAGGTCGACGGTCGCGACCAGCGCGTCGGTCCGCGCCGCGACCTCGCCGTAGCGGGCGAGCAGGCTCTGCACCGTGTCCCCGTCGTCGAGGGTGAAGTCGTCGCGCTCCGAGTCGGTGTCCGCCGACCACTCCGCCCAGTCCCCGGCGCCGGCCACGATCCCGGTCGCGATGAAGTCGATCCAGCTCGCCTCGCACTCCGCGACGTGCTTGAGCAGCCCGGCCAGCGTCAGCGCGCTCGCGGTCGGGCGGCGGCGGGCGTCGTCGTCGGAGAGCTCGCGCACGGTGTAGCGCAGCAGCGCCCGGTGCTTGGCCAGGGTCTCGCGCAGCACGGCCCGCTCCCCGGTGAGCTCGCCCCCGGCGGTGGCCATGGTGTCGGCGAGGGTGGTGGCGGAAGCGGTGGAGTCGCTCATGATATATGCCTCTCGTGGGGCCCGTGCGGGCCGGTCCCGACCCGATGGCACAACGGTAGGACCCGATGCGGACAGATCCGGTCCTCGTTAAGAGCCGGCGACCACCTCGTCGTCCCCTCGTGATGCCGCGGTGCCGCACTCGTGGCGCTTCCGTGCGGCACGACACGTAAGCACCTTGATTGCAGCCCGGCCGGGGCGGCGAGGCCGGCGGATGGGCGAGCGAGCGGGGCCGGCGGATGGTCCGGACACACGAACGCCCGCGCAGCGGGATGGCTGCACGGGCGTCGGCCGGACCGGAGGGCTTGTCAGCCCATCGTCTTCTGCCCGTCGATGGCCTCGCGGACGATGTCGGCGTGGCCGGCGTGCTGGCTGATCTCGGCCAGCATGTGCATCGCCACCCGGCGCACCGACCAGCGGGCACCCGGCTCGAACCACGGCGCGACCGGGAGATCGTGGGCGCTGTCCAGGTCGGCGCTGCGCAGGATCTCCTCGGTGCGCGCGGCGACCTGCTCGACCCGGGCGCGGAGCACCTCGAGGGTCTCGGCGTCGGAGAGCACGAAGCGCGTGTCCTCCCACTCGCCGCCGCCGGCTTCGTCGACGACCGCCTCGCCGCCCGCGGCCTCGTCGACGGCAGCCCAGTCGACGTCGTCGTAGACCCCGCCGAACGCCTCGGCGCCGCGGACCGCGAAGTCCATCCACTGCTCCTCGGTGTCCGCGACGTGCTTGAGCAGCGATCCGATCGTCAGGGCGCTGACCGTGCTCGCCGTGCGGGCCTGCTCCTCGGTCAGGCCCTCCGTGGTCTGCAGCAGGAAGGCGCGGTGCCGCTCGAGCATGGTGATCAGCTCGGCGCGCTCACCGGTGAGCCCGTTGCCGGTCGCGGAGGAGGTGGCGGGAGCGTTCATGGGATCTGCCTCTCTCGGGAACCAGGACCGGGGAACTCGGTCCGACGAGGACAACGTTACGACCTCATGCGGACACCTCCGGTCCGCAATGAACGGCTGTCAGCCGCTGACCGGTACGACGTCCGGTGCGCCCAGGCGGGCGGCGTCGGCGGTCGCGTCGTCGGGCATCCGCTGGCTCTCCCGCTCGGCCTGCACACGCTTGCGGTAGTGGTCGACCTCCCGGGCGATCTGCTCGTCGTCCCAGCCGAGTACCGGCGCGACCAGCCGGGCGACCTCCTCGGCAGCGCCCTCGCCCCGGTCGAACGTCTCGATCGAGATCCGGGTGCGTCGGGCCAGGATGTCCTCCAGGTGCCGGGCACCCTCGTGCGAGGCGCCGTAGACGGCCTCGACGCGCAGGTAGTCCTCGGCTCCGGTGAGCGGCTCGGCCAGTGCCGGGTCGGAGACCAGCAGCGCGAGCACCTCGTCGATCAGCGAGCCGTACCGGCCCAGCAGGTGGGAGATCCGGACCGGGTGCAGGCCGCTGCGCGCGGCGAGCAGTTGTGTCGAGTTGCGCAGGGCGGCGAAGCCCTCCGCGCCGAGCAGCGGCACGTCCTCGGTGCACGAGGCCGGGATCTTGGCGTCGAGTGAGTGCACGGCCGCGTCGACGGCGTCGCGGGCCATCACGCGGTAGGTCGTGTACTTGCCACCGGCCACCACGACCAGGCCCGGCACCGGCGTCGCGACGGCGTGCTCGCGGGACAGCTTCGACGTCGCGTCCGACTCGCCGGACAGCAGCGGGCGCAGCCCGGCGTAGACGCCCTCCACGTCCTCGTGCGTGAGCGGCTGCTCCAGCACGGCGTTGACGTGGGTGAGCAGGTAGTCGATGTCGGCCGCGCTCGCCGCAGGGTGGGCCTTGTCCAGGTCCCAGTCGGTGTCGGTGGTGCCGATGATCCAGTGCCGGCCCCACGGGATGACGAACAGCACCGACTTCTCGGTGCGCAGGATCAGCCCCGCCTCGCCGCGGATCCGGTCGCGCGGCACGACCAGGTGGATGCCCTTGCTGGCCCGGACCTTGAACTGCCCGCGCTCACCCGCCAGGCTCTGGGTCTCGTCGGTCCACACGCCGGTCGCGTTGATCACCTGCTTGGCCCGGACGTCGAACCGCTCGCCGGTCTCCAGGTCCTGCACGGTCGCGCCGACCACCCGGCCGGAGTCCTTGAGCAGCCCGACGACGCGGGCCCGGGTCGCCACGTGCGCCCCGTAGGCCGCCGCGGTGCGGGCGATCATCATCGTGTGTCGGGCGTCGTCGACCTGGGCGTCGTAGTACTCCAGCGCCCCGACGAGTGCGTCCCTGCGCAACGACGGCACGACCTTGCGCGCGCCGCGGCGGGTGAGGTGACGGTGGTGCGGCAGCCCGCGCGAGCGCCCGGACAGCAGCCCGAGCGTGTCGTAGAGCGCGACGCCGGCGCCGGCGTAGAACCGCTCCCACACGTGGTGCTGAAGCGGGTAGACGAACGGCACCGGACGCACCAGGTGCGGCGCGAGGTGCTGGATCAGCAACCCGCGCTCCTGCAGCGCCTCGGCGACCAGGCGGAAGTCCAGCATCTCCAGGTAGCGCAGGCCGCCGTGGATGAGCTTGGAGGACCGGCTCGACGTGCCGGACGCGAAGTCGCGCGCGTCCACCAGCCCCACCGACAGCCCGCGGGTGGCGGCGTCCAGCGCGGAACCCGAACCGACCACCCCGCCGCCGATGACGAGGACGTCCAGCTCACCGGATCCCATGTCCCGCAGGGCCTCGGTACGGGCCTGTGGGGAGAGCGCGACCGACTTCATGATCTGACCTTTCCGAGAAGCTGGTCCCGGACGGCCCGATCACGGCCCGTCCGGGGATGGTCGCCGTGACCGGCGGGTCCCGCCGGTCACGGAGCGAACGTCCTCACTGTCAGGGATACCCCGAGCAGGGATCACCCACCCGGAGACCCGCTGTCTGCTACCCCACGTCCACCCAGTCGAGGGTCCGCTCGACCGCCTTCTTCCACTTTGCGTAGCCCTCCTCGCGCTGCTCCTCGCTCCAGGTCGGCTCCCAGCGGCGCGCCTCGTTCCAGTTCTCGCGCAGCTCGTCGGTCGAGGACCAGAACCCGACGGCCAGCCCGGCCGCGTAGGCCGCGCCCAGCGCCGTCGTCTCCGCCACGACCGGGCGCGAGACCGGCACGCCGAGCACGTCGGCCTGGATCTGCATGCACAGCTCGTTCATCGTGACGCCGCCGTCGACCCGCAGCTTCTCGAGCGGGACACCGGAGTCCGCGGACATCGCGTCCGCGACGTCGCGGCTCTGATAGCAGATCGCCTCCAGGGTTGCCCGGGCCAGGTGGGCGTTGGTGTTGAACCGGGACAGCCCGACGATCGCGCCGCGCGCGTCCGAGCGCCAGTAGGGCGCGAACAGCCCGGAGAACGCCGGGACGAAGTAGACGCCGCCGTTGTCGGTGACCTGCCGGGCCAGCGACTCGCTCTGCGCCGCGCCGGAGATGATCCCGAGCTGGTCGCGCAGCCACTGCACGGCCGACCCGGTGACCGCGATCGAGCCCTCCAGCGCGTAGACCACCGGCTCGTCGCCGAACTTGTAGCAGACCGTGCTCAGCAGCCCGTTCTCCGAGCGGACCAGCTCGGTGCCCGTGTTGAGCAGCATGAAGTTGCCGGTGCCGTAGGTGTTCTTGGCCTCGCCGGGGGCGAAGCAGACCTGCCCGACCGTCGCCGCCTGCTGGTCGCCGAGGTCGCCGGTGATCCGGACCTCGCCACCCAACGCGCCGTTGGCCAGGGTGGTGCCGTAGCCCTCGGCGAGCGAGCTCGGCTTGATCTCGGGCAGCATCGAGCGCGGGACGCCGAAGAAGCCGAGCAGCTCGTCGTCCCAGTCCAGGGTCTCGAGGTTCATCAGCATCGTGCGGCTGGCGTTGGTCACGTCGGTGACGTGCACGCCGCCGTTCACCCCGCCGGTGAGGTTCCAGATCACCCAGGTGTCGGTGTTGCCGAACAGTGCGTCGCCGCGCTCGGCGGCCGCCCGCGCCCCGTCGACGTTCTCCAGGATCCACTGGATCTTCCCGCCGGAGAAGTAGGTGGCCGGCGGCAGCCCGGCCTTGCGGCGGATCACGTCGCCCTTGCCCTCGCGCTCCAGCGCGGTGGCGATCCGGTCGGTGCGGGTGTCCTGCCAGACGATCGCGTTGTAGAGCGGGCGCCCGGTCCGGCGGTCCCAGACCACCGTGGTCTCACGCTGGTTGGTGATGCCGAGGCCGACCAGGTCGCTCGCGGAGAGCTTCGTGGCGTTCAGCGCGGACTGGCACGCCGCGTTGGTCCGCTCGATGATCTCCACCGGGTTGTGCTCGACCCAGCCGGCCTGCGGGAGGATCTGCTCGTGCTCGAGCTGGTGGCGACCCACCTCGTTGCCGCTGTGATCGAAGATCATGAATCGCGTGCTGGTGGTGCCCTGATCTACGGCACCGACGAACTCGGCCATGGCTACCCTCCGCGTCTGCTCGGTCTGGCTGCCAGGCTAGTGCCGACCACCCTGGACGGACACCGGTCGGCCGGGGACGGTCCGCGCCGACGCGACGGTCGAGCCTGGACGTATCGGCCCGGTGGTGTGATGCTGATCGCATGGCTACGGGGGGATCGGCTGCCAAGGGGTGGCGCGCCGGGACGGGCGGGGAACTGCTCGCGGAGTTCCTGGGCACGTTCGTACTGATTCTGCTCGGCCTTGGATCGGTGGCGGTGGCCGTCGTCGGCCTGCCCGGCTCCGATCGCCAGGCCGACCCGTTCGGCGCCGCGAACTGGCTGATCATCGCCTGGGGCTGGGGCCTCGGTGTGGTGTTCGGCGTCTACATCGCCGGCGGGGTCAGCGGGGCGCACATCAACCCGGCGGTCACGCTGGCCTTCGCCGTGCGCCGGGGCTTCTCCTGGGCCAAGGTGCTCCCGTACTGGCTGGCCCAGCTCGTCGGTGCGTTCGTCGCGGCCGCGCTGGTCTATGCCGTGTACGCGCCGGCGTTCGTCGCCTTCGACGCGGCCAACCAGATCGCCGACCGCAGCGAGTCGCTGTCCACGTTCGCCGTCTTCGCGACGTATCCGGCCCCCTACTTCAACGGGGGTCTGTGGGGTCCATTGCTCGACCAGATCGTCGGCACCGCCATCCTGCTGGCGCTGATCGCCGCGCTGACCGACAAGCGCAACCAGGCTCCGGCGGCCAACATGGGCGCCTTCCTGATCGGCCTGGTCGTGGTCGCGATCGGGTTGACCTACGGGACGAACGCCGGCTACGCGATCAACCCGGCCCGCGACCTCGGCCCCCGGCTGTGGACCTACATCGAGGGTTGGGGCCGGCTGGCCTTCCCCGGCGCCGGCGACTACTTCGGCACCTACTGGTGGATCCCGATCGTCGGGCCGCTGATCGGTGGCGTGATCGGGATCGTCGTCTACGACCTGTTCATCGGGCAGGTACTCGCGGCGCGCTACGAGCGGGCCGGAGAGCCGGAACCGCCTGCGGATGCCGGGCGGGTCCCCGAGTAGCCGACCCGAGTAGCCGACCCGAGTAGCCGACCCGAGTAGCCGAGGCCGGGTCGCCGCACCGCTGAACGCCGGGTCCCGGTGGCGCCGGAACGCGCTCGCGGAATGTTGTCCGGACCGGAGTGTGATGTTAGCCTCACCGCTACCAAACGGCCGTTAGACAACGTCGACACCGGCACTCGGAGGTATCGATCGTGTCCGCCCGCACCGCCTCGGACGCCCCGGACATCCTGTCCCCGGAGTTCGCCGCCGACCCGTACTCGGCCTACCGCGCAATGCGGACCGGGCACCCGCTGATCTGACATCGCCTTCGCCGACGGCACCCCGCCGCCGGAGCACGGGGTGTTCACCCGTGCCCCGTCCGAGCAGCGCCTGCATTTCACCCCGACCGGAGGAGCCTCCCGATGACCGCCCGCCCCGAGATCGAGAACGCCATCCACCGCGCCGCATGGGGCTACGACGAGAACGACGTCGACCTCATCGCCGCCCAGTTCGTCGAGAGCGCCGAGCTGACGATGCAGATCGGCCGCGACGGCGACACGATCGGCCCGTTCTCCGGCCGGGAGGCGATCCGGAAGCTGCACGCCGACTCGCTGGTCTCGCAGACCGACCAGCGCCGGCACAACCTCAGCAACGTGATCATCGACGCCGAGTCCGCGGACGCCGCGTCCACGCTGGCGAACCTGACCCTGCTCTCGATCGAGAACGGTGCGATCAAGGTCCTGTCCAGCGGCTTCTACCGCGACGAGTTCGTGCGCGACAACGGGGCGTGGCGGATCGCGACCCGGCACATCTACCTGGACCTTCCCTACTGAGGTCGACCGGTCCCGCTGTCGATGGGCCACCGCACACACCGTGATGCCACCGCACAACAGGTCCGCCATATGTCCGGTGACCAGCAGGTATGTGCGGTTGCGTCGATCACGCCATCCGTGTCCGCGGCCATCCGATTCATCGGCGTACCTTCGGGCGCGACCACTAGCTCGGAGCGGCCGCGGCCTCGGCCGCACCGGCCGCACTGGTCGCCGCGGTCCGCAGCCGGTCCAGGACGAGGCCGGCGGGGCCGTGGTCGGCGACCTGCCGGCTGGCGCGGCGTCTAGCCCCCCCGAACAGCGCCGCGGCGATCCCGGTCGTCGCCGGGTCGGTGATCCGCCGGAAGCTGTGGAGCACGTCGGCCGACGTCAGCGGTCGCCCGTCGTGGAACCGGTTGCTGCGCAACCGGACCCGCCACCGTCGCCCGGTCGCGTCCGGCTCCCAGGACTGCGCGAGCCGCGGCTCGGCGGTCATCTCCTGCGACCACCCGGTCAGGGTGTCGAAGCACGCCTTCGCCCGGGCCTGGTCCACGTAGAGCGGCAGGACGTGCGGGTCCAGCGACTCCTGCGATCCGCCGGCGGCGAACGCGACCCGCAGCGGCTGCCCGGCGCCGGTGTCGCCGCTCGCGCAGCCGGCGAGCGAGGCAGCGGCGGCGGTACCCAGCGCACCGGCGAGAACGGCGCGCCGGGACACCCGTGCCGCGGTCACCGGAGGGGGAGGCTGTGGACTCGACATCTGCTCAGGTTGGCAACTGTGCAGTGTTTTTCCGGCTGGCGCTCCGCGCGTCCCCGGGGTGGCCCGGAGGTGGCCGCGATCGGGAAGCGGCTGGTGAGAACCCTTGTCCGGCCTCGGACGGTGATGCTAATCTCGCCGCTACCAAACGGCCGTTTGATGCGTGGGTCGGTCATCGCGCCCGCGCTGCCGGGGCTCGGGTCGTCCGGCTGATCGAAGGAGATCCGCGTGGTCAACATCGGCCAGATCCCGTCCAAGTGGGCCTCGCTCACACCGGGGCGGGACGCGATCGTGGACGCCCCGAACGGGCGTCGGATGGACTGGCGCACGCTCGACGAGCGGGTCCGCCGCCTGGCCAACGGCCTGGGTAGCCCGAAGAATCGACACAGCGGTGACGGCGGGCTCGGCCTGGAGAAGGGCGACCGGGTCGCGATCCTGGCCAAGAACTCGATCGAGTACCAGGAGCTCTACTACGCGGCGGGCCGGGCCGGGCTGGTCGCGCAACCGCTGAGCTGGCGTCTCGGCCCGGGCGAGCTGGCGAAGATCGTCACCGACGCGGCGCCGAAGGCGGTGATCACCTCCGACGAGTGGCTGGAGACCGGCACGGCGCTGCAGGCGGCGGTCGACGTGCCGCACTGGCTGCAGTTCGGCCCCGACGGCGACGGCTCCTACGAGGACCTGCTGGCGCGCAGCCCCGATGACGAGCCGGAGCGGTCCTCGCAGGTGGGCGACGCCGACCCGTTCTTCATCCTCTACACCGGAGGGACGACGGGGGAGTCGAAGGGCGCGCTGCACAGCCACAGCAGCGTGTCGTTCGGGATGCTCAACCAGACCGTCGCGGAACGGGTCGTCCCGACCGACGTCTACATGCTGACCGGGCAGATGTACCACATCCCGGTGGTGCTCTCGATGAACTACATGCGCCACGGCTGCCCGCTGGTGCTGATGAACTTCGAGGCCCGCACCGCGCTCGAGCTGATCCAGGAGGAGAAGGTCTCGGCCTTCCTGGGCATCACCACGATGCTGAACTGGATGATGGCCGTGCCCGGCTTCTCCGGCTACGACATCTCGTCACTGCGCAACATCCAGTACGGCGGCGGGCCGATGCCGTCCAGTGTGGTCAAGGCGGCGCTGGACAACTTCCCCTGCACGTTGATCCAGGGCTACGGGCAGACCGAGGGCACCACCATGTGCTTCCTGTCCCAGGAGGACCACGCCGACGCCGTGCGCGGCATCCACCCGGAACGGCTCATGTCGTGCGGGCGGGAGGGTTTCGTGACCCGGGTCCGGGTCGTGGACCCGGACGGCAACGAGGTGCCGAAGGACAACGCGACGGCGGGCCAGATCGTCGTGCGGTCCGAGGCGAACATGCTCGGTTACCTCGGCCGGCCGGACCTGACCGAGGCCACGATCCGGGACGGCTGGATGTGGACCGGTGACGTCGCCACCTGGGACGCCGACTCGTACGTGTTCATCGTCGACCGGTCCAAGGACATGATCATCTCGGGTGGCGAGAACATCTACTCGATCCAGGTCGAGGAGGCGGTCAACCAGCACCCGTCGGTCCTGGAGTGCGCCGTGATCGGCGTCCCGGACGACCAGTGGGGCGAGAGCGTCAAGGCGTTCGTCGTGCTCAAGCCGGAGACCGAGGCCACCGAGGCCGACATCGTCGCCACCGCGAGAGCACACCTGGCCTCCTACCAGAAGCCGCGGTCGGTGGAGTTCGTCGACTCCCTGCCCAAGGCGCCCACCGGAAAGATCCTCAAGCGCGACCTGCGCGCCCCGTACTGGGCCGAGCGCGACCGTTCGGTCTGACCGGCCCGCACCACGAGCTCGAAGGAGAGCCGATGAAGACGAAGGGTGCCCTGCTCTGGGAGCCGGGAACGAACTCCGGCTGGAGCGTCGAGGAGATCGAGGTCGACCCGCCGAAGCGCCGCGAGGTGATGGTCAAGCTCGCGGCGTCCGGCATCTGCCACTCCGACCAGCACCTCGACGACGGCGTGATCCCGCTGCCGTGGGCGCCGGTGCTCGGTGGGCACGAGGGCGCCGGGGTGGTGACCGAGGTCGGCGACGAGATCCACGACCTCGAGGTGGGTGATCACGTCGTGCTGTCGTTCCTGCCCTCGTGCGGGCGCTGCACGATGTGTGTCTCCGGGAAGTCGAACATGTGCGACCTGGGCAATGGGGTGCTCGCCGGCGTCGCGCCGGACGGCACGCATCGGGTGCACGCCCGCGGCCAGGGTGTGGGCTGCATGTCCTACCTGGGCACGTTCGCGCCCTACGTGACGGTGCCGGTGGACGCGGTCGTCAAGATCGAGAAGGACATCCCGCTGGACAAGGCCGCGCTGATCGGCTGCGGCGTGCCCACCGGGTGGGGATCCTCGGTCTACGCCGCGGACATGCAACTCGGTGACACCGTGGTGATCGTCGGCATCGGCGGGGTCGGGATCAACGCCGTGCAGGGAGCCCGGCACAAGGGCGCGCGCAACATCATCGCGATCGACCCGGTGCCGTTCAAGCAGGAACAGGCCCAGGCGTTCGGCGCCACGCACGCCGTCGGTTCCTACTCCGAGGCCGCGACGCTCGTCGAGCAGATGACCAACGGCCAGGGCGCCGACCGAGTGATCATCACCGTCGGGGTCGCGTACGGGAACCTGCTCAACCCGGCGCAGGAGATGACCCGCCGCGGCGGCGTCATGGTGCTCACCTCGGCCGCCCCGATCATGCAGCGGGACGTGGAGTTCGATCTGTTCACGTTCGCCATGTCCGGCAAGCGCCTGCAGGGCTCGCTCTACGGGACGACGAACTCGCGCAACGACATCCCGTTGATGACCGAGCTGTATCGCACCGGTGCGCTCAAGCTCGACGAGCTGATCACGAAGACCTACCCGCTCGAGGACATCAACCAGGCGTTCACGGACATGCAGGAGGGCAAGAACCTGCGTGGCGTGATCATGTACGACGGCTGAGCGCCAGCGTGCGGAGCGAACATCGATACCGAAGGGCGGCGCGATGACCGACCGGGCGACCGACATCCAGCAGATCATCAACGCCACGCTGCTCTACGCGCGCGGCCTGGACCTCTTCGATCCCGACGAGGCACTCTCGGCCTACACCGATGATGCCTACTGGGACGCCAGCGCCGTGGGGCTCAAGCGGTTCGAGGGGCGCGAGGAGATCCTCGGCTTCTTCAAGGCTGACGCCGACTCGATGGCCGAGCAGTTCCACATCATGACCAACCACATCGTCGACTTCGACGGTCCGGACTCCGCGCACGGCACGAACTACGTTTTCTCGGAGGGGACGACGAAGAACGGCGCGTCGATCAAGGCGATCGCACTCAACCGCGATGAGTACCGGCGCGATGGTGACATCTGGAAGATCTCCGGCCGGGCCATCTCGCCGCTGACCGCCCCACAGATGGAGGGGTTGCGGTTGTCGCCGGCCGTCTGACACGCCACAGGGGGAGGTCTCGTTGTCCTTCGACGTCATCGTGATCGGGGCAGGTACGTCAGGTCTGGTCACGGCCTCGCTGCTGGCCGAGCAGGGCAAGCGGGTGCTGCTGGAGAAGCACGCGTACCTGGGCGGGCGGGCCCGCGAGTACCGGCACAAGGGTCACCAGATCGGTCTGGGCAGCCACCTCGTCGAGGACCCGGGCGACTCGCTGACCCGCGTCTGCTCGGTGATGGGCCTCGACCTGGTGCACTCGCAGCGCAGCGAATCGATGCCGTTCTGCGGCCAACAAGAACCGCGCCTGCTGGATCGGGTACTGGATCGCGGCGAAGGAGCCGGTGATCGCGATGACCGAGCGGGAGATGGCCTCGTTCCTGTCGACGCCGCGGTGCGGGCTGCCCGGCTTCACCCTCAACTTCACCGGCTACGACCCGACGGTCTCGCCCACCGGGGAGTACCTGACCTGCGTCGGGGCCTCCTTCGACGCCACCGAGCACTACGGTGACCGGGCCTGGCTGGACCGCAAGTTCGCCGAGCTGTGGGACGACATCGAGGAGATGATGCCGGCCGCACGCCCGCTCCGGCATCACGACCGCGGAGGCGGTGCTCGGGCACCGGCTGGAGCCCTTCGCGGACACTATGCGCTACTGACCCTCGCCCCCGCGCGGCAGGCGGACCTCGCGCAGGTGTGAGCGGAGCACGTCGAGGCACTGCTCGGCGCTGAGCGGATCGGGTTGCTGCACACCGAGGTGGCCTAGCCCGTCGAGCAGCGCGGTGAGGCGCACGACCTCCAGTTCCGGTTCACGGCCCTCGCCGAGGGCGTGGCGCAGCGCCCGGCGTACCAGCGTCACGGTCCCGTCGCTCGCCTCGCGGGCGAGCGGGGCCAGCGCGGGATCGGTCCGCGCGGCGGCGCCGAACTCGAGGAACACCGTGATCTCGGCCCGGCGGGCGTCGTCGAGCGGGAGCAGCTCGCCCAGTGCCTCCACCCGGAGGCGATCCCGCGTCGGCGCCGGGATGGGGGCGGGGTCTCCCCACTCCGCGAGGCGGCGTTCCAGCCGGTCCTGCACCCGGTCCATCATCGTGCGCATCGCGAACCGGAGCAGCGCGGAGTGGCCGTCGAAGTAGTGGCGGACCGACCCGACGTTGAGCTCCGCCTCCGCGGCCACCGTGCGCAGCGACGCCCGGTGCAGGCCGTCGCGCACGGCGATCCGGAACACGGCGTCGGCGACGGCTTCGCGACGCTCCCGCGGATCCACGAGCTTCGGCACGCCCCCTTTTTATCACGGCTGTGATAGTTTCGTTTTATCGCAATCGAGATATAAAGGGGGTCGGTCGTGGAGACCGTGCTGACGATGATGTTGATCCGGTTCGGGCTGATCGCGCTGGTGGTTGTGGCGCTCGGGCTGGCGGCGTTCGCCGTGGTGCTCGTGCTGCGCCGGGCCGGCCGGGGGGACGCCGCGCGCAGCGGTGCCGTGTCGCTGACCCGGACGGTGTCCCGGCTGGTCGCCGAGCGACTGGACCGGCCGGGCGGGGAGCAGGGCCCGGGGCCGCGTGCGGGCGGGCAGCGATGAGCGGAGAAGCCGTGCTCGCCGAGGGCGGTCACGACCTGCTCGGGCATCTCGTGGCCGACATGTTGATCAAGGGTGGGATCGTGGTCGGGGCCGCGGTGCTCGCGCTGCTCGGTGCGATGCTGCTGTGGCGCAGGATCGGCCGCTGAGCGGGCCGGGCACGCGCACACACGGATGCCGGATTGACCGCTGTCGGGGTCGGTCACCAGTGTGAAGCCGTGCCGGGCAACGACGCCCGCACGACAGCGGAGGTTCGCCATGGGTCGGGTCGAGGGCAAGGTCGCGCTGATCACCGGAGCTGCACGGGGGCAGGGCCGCAGCCATGCGGTCCGGCTGGCGCAGGAGGGCGCGGACATCATCGCCGTCGACATGTGCGCCGACGTGAAGACGGCACCGTACGCGCTGGGTACCCGCGACGACCTCGACGAGACGGCTCGGCTGGTCGAGGAGCTCGACCGCCGCGTGCTGACCCGGGTCGCCGACGTGCGCGACCTGGGCGCGCTGCAGTCTGCCGTCGCCGACGGGGTGGCCGAGTTCGGGCACCTCGACATCGTCTCGGCCAACGCCGGTATCGCCTCGTTCGCCCCGGCCTGGGAGATCACCGAGGACGTCTGGCAGGAGATGATCGACATCAACCTGACCGGTGTCTGGAAGACGACCAAGGCCGTCATCCCGCAGATGCTGGAGCAGGGCACCGGCGGCTCGATCATCCTCACCAGTTCCACGGCCGGTCTGGTCGCGTTCGGCAACCTCGCGCACTACACCTCGGCCAAGCACGGCGTGACCGGGCTGATGAAGGTCCTCGCGGTCGAGCTGGCCCAGCACGGGATCCGGGTCAACTCGGTGCACCCGACCACGGTGGACACGCCGATGGTGAACAACGCCCCGATGTACTCGCTGTTCCTCGGGGAGGAGGGTAAGACCCGCGAGGACGCGATGGTCGGGTTCAAGGGCGTGAACGCGATCCCGATCCCGTGGGTGGAAGCCGTCGACATCTCGAACGCGGTGCTCTACCTGGCCTCGGACGAGTCCCGCTACGTCACGGGTCACACGCAGGTGGTCGACGCGGGCGGAACGGCGCCGTACCGCAGTCCGAACCTCTGAACTGCGCGTGAATCGTCGGGGTGCTGTCTACCATCCATTTGTTTGGTAGCTTGCCATCACTGACGCGAGGGGCCACCCGGGAGGATCTCGACGAGACCGTGTCCGCGGTCGAGCGGCTGGACCGCCGGATCGTGGCCCGGGTGGCCGACGTGCGCGATCCGGACGGCCTGGCCGCGGCGCTCGACGAGGGCGTCGGCGAGCTCGGCGGGCTGGACACCGTGGTCGCCAACGCGGGCATCGCCAGCTACGGGATGTCGGTGGACCTGACCGAGCAGATGTGGCCGGACATGCTCGACGTCAACCTCACCGGCGTCTGGCACACGGCCAAGGCGGCTGTGCCGCACCTGCGCGCACGCGGCGCCGGCTCGATGGTGTTCACCAGCTCGATCGGCGGGCTGAAGGGGATCATGCAGGTCGCGCACTACGTCTCTGCCAAGCCGGTGCGAACGTGAAGTAGAGCGGTACCTGCCAAACGGTAGACTGCGTCAACGTCACCGAATGTCGAAGGGTCGTGACCAGGTGCGACAGCCAGCGGGGCGCAGTGCCCGGCGGTCCGGCGGGGAGCGCAAGCCCCGCGAGGAGCGCTGGGCCGAGCTGATCGAGGTCGCTACCCAGGTGTTCTACGAGAAGGGCTACGACGGCGCCTCCCTGCAGGACATCGCGGACCGGCTCGGAATGCTCAAGGGCAGCCTCTACTACTACATCCAGTCCAAGGAGGACCTGCTCTTCGACGTCATCTCGACCGTGCACCGCGACGGACTGGCCGTGGTCCGGGCACGCGCGGACGTGGAGGGCACTCCGCTGGAGAAGCTGGAGTCGGTGATCGTCGGGCACGTCGAGCACACCTGCCGCAACCTGGTGCCGACCGCGGTCTTCCTGCACGAGCTCTCCGCGCTCCCGGCCGACCGGCGCGAGGAGGTGCTCGGCAGCGAGCACGCCTACCAGGGCGTCTTCCGGGACCTGATCGAGCAGGCCCAGAAACAGGAGGACGTGCGCGACGACCTGGACCCCCGACTGGCCACGCTGTCGGTGCTCGGTTCCACGAACTGGGTCTACCGCTGGTTCCGTCCCGGCGGCGCGTTCACACCGGAGCAGATTGGGGCGGAGCTGGCCGAGATGACTATCCGCGGGATCGCCAGCGAGAAGGCTCTCGCCGCGCGAGCCTGAGCGAACGCGCCTGCCGGAACGCCCGGTCGGCCGCGCGCGACAGGAAGATCGTCACCGCGTCCAGGTCGGCGCCGCGCAGTCCCTGCAACAGCTCCACCGTGACCCGGTGCGGGTCCCGGATCCCGAGGTCGTCGATGGTCGACCGGATGTGGTCGCGAGCCGCGTCGGTCGCGACGAGGAGCCGGCGCCGACCGTCCCGCGGATCGGGTGCCCGGGTGAGCAGGCCGCTCTCCTGCAGCCGGTCGGCCAGCTCGCTGATCGCCGCGCTGCTCAGGCCGGTCATCCCGCCGAGCTCGCTGCCGGCCAGACCGCCGTGCCGGATGAGCAGGTCGAGCACGAGATGCTCGGTCGCGCCGATCCCGAGCCGCACTGTCAACGCCTGCCGGAACAACACGCCGCCGATCTCCAGCTCGGAGAGCAGATCGAGGATGCTCTCGACGTCGGAAATGCTCTCGCCAGCCGGGTCGGTGTCACCGGTCATGAACGAGGTCCAGGGGTTCTCCATTCCGGCATTCGCCCACGGGGGACGGGCGCGCGGCACCGGTGGAGTGCGGATCGGAACCGTTCGCCGCGGTCCTGTTCGCGATCGTGAACTGAGAGGCTCTTCCGGGTGGTCCTCTCCGGAACTTCCTTCGTG
Source organism: Pseudonocardia sp. (assembly GCA_030451825.1). GTDB lineage: Bacteria > Actinomycetota > Actinomycetes > Mycobacteriales > Pseudonocardiaceae > Pseudonocardia. The sequence goes on from JAKDNL010000026.1 coordinate 26,969, forward strand.
AACCGAGACGGTTGGCGAAAGAATCTCCGTGGAGCATCCTTCGCGGAGCCGGAGCCGGAGCCGGAGCCGGAGCCGGAGCCGGAGCCGGTCGTGGGTGT
>JAKDNL010000411.1 GCA_030451825.1 Pseudonocardia sp.
CGCATCCATCCCGCCCACCGAGGAGGTGGAGCGCCAGCGCATCTACCAGCGGATGGCGCGGCTCGTGTCGGTGTACCAGCCCTGGAAGCTCAACGTGCATCGCAAGAGGAACCAGTTCGTGCAGCCGTGGGTGCTCGGCTGGCGCAAGCACCAGTTCATCCACGAGGCGCTGCGCTACGTCCTCGCCCAGTCCGACGCGCGGCTCCTCGTGACGGCCGACCGGTTCCGGAGCGTCGACTACCTCGACGGCCTCGACCGGATTGCCCCCGGCTGGGACCAGCGACCGGAAGGCCGAGCAGGAGAGGGCCACCTGCCGCAATTGCGCGACGTCGTGGTCCTCGGCGCCTCGGGACCGCCGTCGCGCGGGGTGCCCTTCGCCCGGCTCGAGAGCCACCCTCCCGGGCGGACGGACCCGGTGGATCCTCGAGGCGTGTCGGACATCCTCTACACCTCCGGCACGACGGGCACACCGAAAGGGGTTCAGCTCACCCACGACGGGCTCCTCCGCACGGCCTTCTCCAGCGCGCTCGCGCGCGCCTTCGACGACGGCTGGCGGCTGCTCTTCGCGCTGCCCCTGCATCACGTGTTCGGCTATGTCGAGGGGCTGCTGGCCGCGCTCTTCGCCGGTGGCGCCATCCGCGTCCACAGCACGTTCGACGCCACGCAGGCCCTGAACGACGTGGGCCGTCACAGGATCGACGAGCTGATCTGCATCCCCTCGATGACCGCGGACCTCATCGCGGAGGCGCGGTCGGGACGCTACGACCTCGCGACGCTGCACACCGTCTTCTCCTCCGGCGGACCGCACCGTTCCCCTATGTGGACCGAGATGCGCGATGTCCTCGGTGCCGCCGAGGTCTTCACGGCCTACGGTCAGACCGAGACCACGGCGTCCACCGTGTGTACGCGTCCCGGGGATCCGACGGAGCGGCTGATCTCGACCAACGGCACACCGAAGCCGGCGGGGGTCGCGGGTAACGCCGCGCTCGGCGGCCTGATCGCGGAGTACACGGCGCTCGACCCCGCCACCGGCGCGACCCTGCCGCCCGGCGAGGTCGGCGAGCTGGTCGTTCGCGGCGTGGCGCTGACACGCGGCTACTACAACAAGCCCGCGGAGACCGCCGCGGCATTCACCACCGACGGACGGCTCCGCACCGGGGATCTCGGAATGATCGACGAGCAGGGGTACCTCGTCCTCGCCGGTCGGATCACGGACGCGTACCGGTGCGGCGGGGAGATCGTGATGCCCGCCGAGGTCGAGGAGGTCCTCGTGTCACACGCGGGGGTGGCCGACGCCTACGTGGTGGGCGTCCCGGACGAGCGGATGGGCGAGATCGGGTGCGCGTGGGTGGTCCCCCGTGACGATGTCGCACCGCCGACCGAGGAGGACCTGGCGGAGCATTGCGGCACCCGGCTCGCCCGTTTCAAGGTGCCGGCGGCGGTACTGTTCTGCGGGACCGACGAGCTACCGAGGACCTCGACCGGAAAGGTGCGCAAGCACCTGCTCACCCAGCGCGCGTCGGCCCGCCTGGGGCAGGAGCGCCCGTCTCAGCCGAACCGCTCCCGCAGCGCGCGCTTCAGCACCTTGCCGTAGGCGTTGCGGGGCAGCTCGTCGACCCAGATCACCCGCTTGGGCACCCGGTAGCCCGCCAGTCTCTCCCGGCACGCGGTGATGATCGCGGAGTCGGCACGCGCCTCCGCGCCCGCCTCCGGCGTCGGCACGACGACAGCCGTCACGGCCTCGCCCCAGATCCGGTCGGGCAGACCGATCACGGCGGCGTCGGCGACCTGCGGCAACGTGCCGAGGACGTCCTCGACCTCCCGTGCGTACACGTTGGATCCACCGGTGACGATCATGTCCTTCTTGCGGTCGACGATGTAGAGATGGCCGTCGTCGGTGAGATGACCGATGTCCCCCGTGTGGAGCCACTCCTCCGTCAAGGCCGACGCCGTGGCGTCGGGACGGTTCCAGTAGCCCGACATCGTCTGGGGCGCGCGAGCGAATATCTCGCCGTCCTCCCCGGACGGGAGGGTCGCGCCGTCGTCGTCGGCGATCCGGAGCTCCACGCCCGGCAGCACCCGGCCGGCCGAGCGCACCAGCGGCGACTCCGGGTCGGCCAGGGCGCGGCGGTGGTCGTCGGCGTCGAGCACCGTGAAGAACATCGGCGACTCCATCTGGGCGAAGGACTGGATCATCCGAGCCGCAAAGCGGTCGGTGCCCTCGCGCAGGGTGGCGGCGTCGATCGGGGAGCCGGCGTAGTAGATCCGCCGCAGGGTGTCGGGGGGCGTCCACCCTTCGGGCAGGGCATCGAGCAGCATCCGGAGCATCGATGGGACGAGGAACATCCCGGAGACGCCCTGCTCCTCGATCAGGGACACCGTCCGGCCGGCGTCGTAGTTCCGGCACAGGAGGTTGTGTCCGCCGCGCCCCAGGGTCGGCAGGAGCAGGAACCCTGCGCCGTGGGTGAGCGGGGCGACGTGCAGGATCACCTCGTCGTCGCCGAAGGCGAGAACCTCGTCGGTGCGATCGGAGACCCGCGCCCAGGAGCGGTGGGTGAGGACCACGGCCTTCGGAGCACCGGTCGTCCCGCTCGTGTACATCAAGCTGGCGGGGGACTCCGGGTCGCTCGCCACCGGCTCGTCGATCGGGGTGCCATGCCGGGCGAGATCGTCGACCGCCCCGTCGTCGGCGTCGAGCACCGTGAGGCCGTCGACCGCGCGCAGTTCGGCTACCCGGTCCAGGAACTCGGTCGACGTCACGAGCAGACGGCTCCCCGAATCGGCCAGCATGTGCAGGTAGTCCTCCCGGACGAGCCGGGTGTTCAGCGGCACCACGACCAGCCCGGCCGCACTCGCGGCGAGATAGGTCTCGACGTAGGCGTGCCCGTTGTGCAGGAGTAGGGCGACCCGGTCACCGACCTGCAGTCCGGCGTCCCGGAGCCCACCGGCGACCGCGGCGACCCGCTCGACGAGGGCCGCGTACGTCACGGGACCTGTGCGGTCGGTCGAGTCGAGGTCGGTGACGCAGTTCCGGTGCGGCGACCTGGCCGCGGTCGCCCAGAGGACCTGGGCCGCGGTCGGCGACGCGGCGTCCGGGGAGACCATCGTGCCGGATTCAGCCGGCGGCGCCGTCGCTTCACTCATGCCGGAGACGCTAGAACGAGGTGCCGCGGCATGATATGGAGAAGTCACAGAACATGCCGCTGCGTTTCAGAATATTTCCAAGGGTCGAGATGAGTGCTTCCGCAGATCTGCTCGAGGACGTCGCCTCCCGGCTGGAGGAGCGGTCCGACGAGCTCGTCGAGCGTCAGCTCGCCGTCCTGCGGGAGAACGCGGAGTACCGTCGGGTTCCCGACGACGACCTGCGGCGTTCCTGCCATCGCAACGTCGCCCGTGTCCTGGCGACGCTCGGCCGCACGGACCTGCTCGCCGAGGTGGAGGAGGACGAGCGGGCGTCCGGGCAACGACGAGCGCTGCAGGGCATTGCATCCGACAGCGTGGTCGAGGCCTATCGGGCCGTGCTCGCGGTACTGCGGGACGCGTTCATCGAGGAAGCCACCGCGACCGGCGCGGACACCGCGACCGTCCTGGCAGGGACGACCCGGCTCTGGGACCTCACGGACCGCTTCTCCAGCGTCCTCGTCTCCGCTCGGCAGCAGGTCGAGATCGATGCCGCCCGGCGCGACGAGCGGCATCGGATCGCGCTTCTGCAACGCCTGCTCACCGGCGGTCTCGACCCCGCCGAACTGGCCATCGGCGGCGCGGTGCACGGCGTCCTGCCCGGTTCGCGGTACTGGGTCGTCCGTGGTCGTGACCATCAGGCGGGGAGCGATTCGCAGCGGCTGGCCCGACATCTCGAGCTCGGGGCGGGCGACGGCCGCCGCTCCCTCATCGCCCCGCTCGACGACGACGTGGCCGGCATCGCCACCGCGTCGCCCCGCCCGCTCGAGGGGGCGCTGGTCGCGGTCGCCGGACCGGTGGACCTCTCCGCCGTACCGTCCGCGTTCGCGGAGGCGACACGTGTCCTCACCGTCGCGCTGCGGTACGGGCGGACCGGCCTGGTGGACAGCTCGTCGCTGTCGGTGCGGGTGGCGGTGGAGCAGCAGGCCGAGCTGGGCGAGCTCCTGCACCGCCGCTACCTCAGCCATCTCCTCGGGCGGGGGGCCGGCCACACCGACGTCCTCGACACCCTGACGGTCTGGCTGCGCCAGCGGCGCTCGGTGGCGTCGACGGCCCGGACGCTGTCCGTCCACGAGAACACGGTCCGTTACCGTCTGGCCCGTTTCGCCGAGCTCACCGGAGCCGATCTGGCCGACACGGACGTGCTAGTCGAGGTCTGGTGGGCACTCGAATACGCGAGCATCCAGCCCGCATGACCCGTACGGGCACCTTCTCGGCTACCGGCACATACAAACGATTGTTTATCATGGGTCGCCCGGCTCCGGCCGGGCGGAGACAGCCGACAGGAGAGCGGAACCCCATGACCCTCGAACCGAGTCCGGCGCAGCCCCCCGCGACCGCCGGGCGCACCGCCCCGCGCGAACTGATCTTCGACGCAGCGACGCGACTGTTCGGTGAACGCGGCTACACCGGCACGACGATGCGCGACATCGCCAAGGCGGTCGGCATCCTGCCCGGGAGCTTGTATGCCCACATCCACAGCAAGGACGCGGTGCTCCTGGAGATCATCGAGAGCGGCGTCGACCGGTTCAACGCCGCTGCGGACCGCGTCGAGGAACAAGCCCAACCCGCCGCCGACGCCCTGCAGGCCGTCATCAGGGAGCACCTGCGCATCGTCGCGGAGAACCCCCAGCGGACCCTGGTCGTCTTCCACCAGTGGCGCTTTCTCGACGAGCCGCATCGCAGCCGGCTGAGGACCAAGCGCCGGCACTACGAGGAGTTCTTCAGCCGCACCGTCCGCGCCGGCGTGGCCGACGGGGAGTTCGACGACGGCCTCGACGTCAAGGTGGCCGTCCTCGGGATCCTGGGCGCCCTGAACTGGACCCCGGAGTGGTACTCCGCCGAGGGTCCGGCGAGCCCGGACCAGATCGCCGACGCGCTGGCAGCTTCCCTGCTCAGCGGGCTGCGCCAGCGCGCCTGACCCTCCCCCGGCAGGACTTCTTGTGTCCCGTCGGACCATACTGCTAGGTTGATAACAAACGATTGTTCAACCAGAAGGGCGACCCCAATGGCGCTGATCGCTCCGTCGTTCGACGACTACGCGACGAAGTACGACAACATCCGCCTCGAGCGCAACGACGCCGGCGTGCTCGAGGTGACCGTGCACTCCGAGGGCAAGAGCCTGGTCTGGACCGCGCAGGCCCACGACGAGCTCGCCTACGCCTTCACCGACATCGCCTGCGACGCCGGGAACAAGGCCGTCGTGCTGACCGGGGCGGGCGACTCGTTCTGCTCGGAGATCGACTTCACGACGTTCAACCTCAGCACCGCCAAGGACTGGTCGCAGATCATCTTCGAGGGTCAGCGGCTCCTCCAGAACCTGATGGGTATCGAGGTCCCGGTGATCGCCGCGATCAACGGCCCGGTGACGGTGCACGCCGAGATCCCGGTGCTGTCGGACATCACCATCGCGTCGAGCACCACGGTGTTCGGTGACAGCCCGCATTTCGCGAACGGGATCGTGCCCGGCGACGGCGCGCACATGTGCTGGATGCACGTGCTCGGGCCGCAGCGGGGCCGCTACTTCCTGCTCACCGAGCAGACCCTCGAAGCGGAGAAGGCGCTCGAGTTCGGCGTGGTCAACGAGGTACTGCCGCCCGAGCAGGTCCTTCCCCGCGCCCGCGAGATCGCCGCCAGGATCGCCGCCAAGCCCGCGCTCGGCGCCCGCTACTCCCGGGTCGTCCTGACCCGCGAGATCAAGCGGCTCATCCACGAACAGCAGGCGCTCGGCCTCACCCACGAGGCCCTGGCCGCCCTGTCCCTCTGAGCGGGGCGTTCCCCCGACATCCATCCCGGAGAGCACGTTGAGCGAGCAGACCTTCAACCGGCTGCGGCACACCTTCGACGACTTCGCGGTCGGCGACACGGTGATCACCGCGGGCCGGACCGTCGACATCGGCGACATCACCACGTTCGCCGGGCTGACCGGCGATCATTACCCGCTGCACACCGACGAGGAGTTCTGCCGCTCCACGCCGTTCGGCGGCCGGATCGCACACGGACCGCTGACCTACGGCTTCGCCGTGGGACTGGTCGGGTTGTCCGGCTTCCTTGGCGACGCCGTCGTCGCCTTCGTCGAGTGCCAGGGCCTGCGGGCCCTGGCACCCGTACGGCCCGGGGACACCGTGCACGTCCGCGCCGAGGTCGCCGAGACCGTCCCCGGCCGCAAGCCCCACTACGGGACCTTGCACATCGACTACACCGTGATCAACCAGAAGGACGAGGAGGTCATGCGGTTCCGCATGGTCCTCCGCGCCCATCGCGAGACGCAGGAGGACAAGGGTGAGTGACACCGAGCCCGTCTTCATCGGCTTCGG
>JAKDNL010000412.1 GCA_030451825.1 Pseudonocardia sp.
CCGCCCCGTCGCCGGGGGAGACAGAGGAGGCACCGGTGTCCTGGACGACCGAACGCGAGGCCCGCTCGGACGAGCACGACTACGAGGTGATGTACCTGCTCGACGGCACCGACTCCGCCCGGGTCGCGGTGCTGCGTGACGAGCTGGACGGCCTCGGGGACTCGGTCGCCGTGGTCGGGGACGGGCTCTCCGACGGTGCCGGGACCTGGAACGTGCACGTGCACTGCACCGACGTCGGTGCCGCGGTCGAGGCCGGGATCCGGGCCGGGCATCCGTCCGGGATCCGGGTGCTGCGCTTCGCCGACCAGACACAGGCCCAGACACAGGCCCAGACACAGGCCCAGACACAGGCCCAGGCACCGGCGCAGGTTCAGGCGCCGGCTCCCGCCCCGGCGCCCATCGCCGGCCGCCGGCACCGTGCCGTCCTGCTGATGATCGAGAGCGACGGTGCCGCCGATCTGGCCCGTTCCGCGGGCGGCGACGTGCTCCGGCCGGCCCCGGACCTCTCCGCCCGCACCGTCGTCGACGCGGTCGCCGCGACCGGCGCCGCACACGTCGTCGTGCTGCCCTGTGACGGCGGCCGCCGCGCCGCCGCGGAGGAGGCCGTGCTGCTCGTCGACGGCACCGAGGTGGTCGTGGTGCCGAGCGTGTCGGTGCTGCAGGGACTGTCCGCGCTGGCCGTGCACGACCCGGACCGGCGCGCGGGCGACGACGTCGTCGCGATGACCGAGGCCGCGGCGGGCACCCGCACCGGTGGTCTCACGGTGGCCGAGGCCGAGGCGCTGACCTGGGCCGGGCCGTGCCAGCCGGGCGACGTGCTGGGGGTGTCCGACGGCGAGGTGGTGCTGATCGCGCCGGACCTGGCTGTCGGTGCCCTGTGGTTGGCTCATCGCATGCTGACCGCGGGTGGTGAACTGGTGACGGCGTTGCTCGGCGCGGACGCGCCGGACGCGCTCGGGGCGTCGCTGGCCGAGGACCTGCGTCGCACCCACCCCGAGGTGGACGTGGTGTTGCACCGCGGGGAGCAGCAGGGCTTCCCGCTCGTGCTGGGGGTCGAATGACGGCGGGCGAGGGATCGCAGTGGTACTGACGGAGCAGCGGGTTCGGAGGGCGCAGTGAGCGACGGCGCGCAGGCCGGAGACATCGACCTGGACACACGGCTGCTCGGCTTGGTCGGGGGCACGGCGGCGAACGCGCTGGCCGGTTCGCTGGAGATCCACACCGTGGGCGACCTGGTGCGGCACTACCCGCGCCGGTACGTCGACCGTGACCGGCTGACCGACATCGCCGGGCTGGTCCCGGGCGAGCACGCGACGCTGGTGGCCCAGGTGGAGACGGCGACGCTGCGCCCGATGCGCCACCGTCGCGGGAAGATCCTCCAGGTCGTCATCCGGGACGAGAAGGGTGCGCAGCTGGACTGCACGTTCTTCAACGGGCAGAAGGTCCAGCACTCGGTCCAGCCGGGAATGCGGGCGGTGTTCGCCGGCAAGGTCGGGATGTTCAAGACGCGGCTGCAGCTCACGCACCCGCAGTATGAGGTGCTCGACGAGGCGGACGAGGTGCGCCCGTTCCTGTCCGTCTACCCGGCCACCGGGAAGATCCAGTCGCAGGATATCGCGCGGTGCGCCCGTCAGGTGCTGGACCTGCTCGACGACCCGACCGATCCACTGCCCGGGTCGCTGCGCGAGCGCGAGGGACTGCCCGAGCTGGGCCGCGCGCTGCGCCGGATCCACGTCCCCGCGTCGGAGTCCGACATCCACGCCGCGCGGCACCGCCTGGTCTGGGACGAGGCGATGGGGGTGCAGCTCGCGCTTGCCCTGCGCCGGCAGGCCACGGTGTCCCGCCCGGCGGCCGCGTGCCCACCGCGCGCCGGGGGGCTGCTGGACGCGTTCGACGCGAACCTGCCGTTCACGCTGACCGACGGCCAGCACGCCGTCGGGGCCGAGGTCGCCGCCGACCTGGGCCACGAGCACCCGATGAACCGGCTGGTGCAGGGCGACGTCGGGGCGGGTAAGACGATCGTCGCGCTGCGGGCGATGCTGCAGGTGCTCGACTCCGGCCGGCAGGCCGCGATGCTGGCCCCGACCGAGGTGCTGGCCGCGCAGCACGCCCGGTCGCTGCGGGCGATGCTCGGGCCGCTCGGGCAGGCCGGTGAGCTGGGGGCCGCCGAGCAGTCGACGGCGATCACGCTGGTCACCGGCTCGCTGGGCGCGAAGGCGAAGCGTCAGGCGCTGCTCGACGCGCAGTCCGGTGCGGCCGGAATCGTGGTCGGCACGCACGCGCTGATCCAGGACACGGTCGGGTTCGCCGACCTCGGTCTGGTGGTGGTGGACGAGCAGCACCGCTTCGGCGTCGAGCAACGCGACGCCCTGCGCGGGCGTGGCGAGCTGGCCCCGCACATGCTGGTGATGACGGCGACGCCGATCCCGCGGACTGTCGCCATGACCGTCTACGGCGATCTCGAGATCTCCGCGCTGCACGGGCTGCCCGGTGGCCGTTCGCCGATCGCGACGTCGGTGGTGCCGTTGGCCGAGCACCCGATGTGGTTCAGCCGGATCTGGCAGCGGGTGCGCGAGGAGGTCGAGGCGGGTCACCAGTGCTACGTGGTCTGCCCGCGGGTCGGCGGCGAGGAGGGCAAGGTCGAGCAGGACGCTGTCCTGCTGGACGTCGACGAGCCGGACGTCGACTGGAGCGCGGGTGGTTCGGACCTCGACGCCGGCGCCGACTCCGAGGAGGGCGAGAAGCGCCGCCCGCCACTGGCCGTGCTCGACGTCGCGCCGCGCCTGTCCGGCGGGGAGTTGGCCGGGCTGCGGATGGGGATCCTGCACGGCAAGCTCCCGCCGGACGAGAAGGACGCCGTGATGCGCTCGTTCGAGCGCGGTGAGCTGGACGTGCTGATCGCCACGACGGTGATCGAGGTCGGGGTGGACGTGCCGAACGCGACCGCGATGGTGCTGCTCGATGCCGACCGGTTCGGGCTGTCCCAGCTGCACCAGCTGCGCGGGCGGGTCGGTCGTGGCTCGGCGCCCGGGGTGTGCCTGCTGGTGACGGACATGCCCGCGGCCACCACGGCGCGCGAACGGCTGGACGCGGTCGCCGGCACCACCGATGGCTTCGAGCTGGCCCGCCTGGACCTGGAGCTGCGCCGGGAGGGTGACGTGCTGGGCGCCCTGCAGGCCGGTGCCCGCTCCGGGCTGCGGCTGCTGTCGCTGCTGCGCCACGAGGAGGTCATCCGGAAGGCACAGGTCTACGCCCAGGACCTGGTCGGGAAGGACCCCGGCCTGGCCGGGCACCCGGGCCTGGCCGCGCTGGTCGGGGAGACGGTCGGCGACGAGGAGCGCGCCGCCTACCTGGACAAGGCGTGAGGACTGCCGGACCCGAGGGATCGATCCGCAGTCGGGGTCAGGAGGGCAGGGCCCCGCGGGCGGCCTCGTCGATGGCCGCGCGAGCGGTGCGGGGAAGGTGCACGATGCCGGCCCGGTCGAGGCGGTCCAGCTCGGAGCGGGCACGCGCGTAGGCGGCCAGGCGCTCGTGCTCGGAGTCCGAGTCGCGGGCGGTGGTCAGCAGCTTGAGCACCCGCTCGATCGAGCCGCGCTCGTGCTCGGGGACGTTCGACAGGCGGATCCGGTCGGCGGCGTCGCACGCCGCCTGCCACGCGCGTCGCGCCTTCGCGACGGCGACGGTGAAGGTGGTGTCGTAGGGTGCGCCCGGGTGGGTGTCGGTGTCGAGGGACTGGGCCTCGGCGAACGCGTCGACGAACCGCGCGGTGCTGGGCACCGACACGTCCGACAGGGCGGGACGTCGCAGCACCTGCATCGGGTCGCACTCGTGCGCGGAGTACTCGACGCGCAGCCGGTCGAAGTCGGCCTTGGCGATCGCCCACGACTCGGCACCGGAGCGGCGGGGAGCGGCGACGGCGGGGCCGTGGTCCACCGCGCGGCGACGGCGGGCCGAGCGGCGCGCCAGCTTGAACACGCCCACCGCTACGAGCGCGAGCAGTAGGAAGGGCACCAATCGGACCAGCACCCAGGTGAGGATCCCCCCGAGTATGACGAGCCCGACGAACGCGCCGAAGACGATCGGGAGCACACCCATGTGGCGGCCGTGTCGTCGTTGCATCCGTCGCTCCCGTCGTCGGTCCCGCCGCTGCGCGCGGTACGGATGTCGCGCCGCCGTCTCGTCGACCGTGCCGTAGCCGTAGCCGTAGCCGTGCCGTCCGTAGGCGTTCAGATGCCCGTGGGTGCGCCGGTCGGCGGGACGACGGGTACGGCTCCGTGTCATCCCTCCTTGCTACCGGAAAATCGGAGTCCGCGGTGCGGTCCGGATGGGTGTACGCGGGCCGTGCTCCGGTGGCGGGCACCTCTCACGGTGGTCGCCCACCCGCGCGTCATGCAACGATCACGCGTCCGCCGGCGGCCGGGGCGACCTGGCCGGCGCCGGCGGGGCGGTGACGAGCTTTCGAGGAGTGCGATGTTCCGCAAGGTGCTGGTGGCCAACCGGGGTGAGATCGCGATCCGGGCGTTCCGGGCCGCGTTCGAGCTGGGGGTGTCCACGGTCGCGGTGTTCCCGTACGAGGACCGCAACTCGTTGCACCGGGCGAAGGCCGACGAGTCGTACCAGATCGGCGAGCCCGGGCACCCGGTCCGCGCGTATCTGTCGGTGGAGGAGGTCATCCGCGCGGCGACGAAGGCCGGCGCGGACGCCGTCTACCCCGGGTACGGGTTCATGTCGGAGAACCCGGACCTCGCCCGGGCCTGCGCGGACGCGGGGATCACGTTCATCGGCCCGCCGACCGAGGTGCTGCACCTGACCGGCAACAAGTTCCGCGCGGCCGGGGTGCCGGTGCTGGAGTCGTCCGACCCGTCCGACGACGTCGAGGAGCTGCTGCGCGCCGCCGAGGGGATCGACTTCCCGGTGTTCGTCAAGGCCGTCGCCGGTGGTGGTGGGCGCGGGATGCGCAGGGTCTTCGAGCGCGGCGAGCTCAAGGACGCGATGGAAGCCGCGATGCGTGAGGCGGAGTCGGCGTTCGGGGACCCGACGGTGTTCCTGGAGCAGGCGGTGGTGAACCCACGCCACATCGAGGTGCAGATCCTCGCCGACGCCCAGGGCAACGTCGTGCATCTCTACGAGCGGGACTGCTCGGTGCAGCGCCGCCACCAGAAGGTCATCGAGATCGCCCCGGCGCCGAATCTGGATCCGGAGATCCGGGAGCGGATCTGCGCCGACGCGGTGAACTTCGCGAAGGAGATCGGCTACGTCAACGCGGGCACCGTGGAGTTCCTGCTCGACGAGCGCGGGCAGCACCACTTCATCGAGATGAACCCGCGGATCCAGGTCGAGCACACCGTCACCGAGCAGGTCACCGACCGGGACCTGGTGATCGCCCAGCTGCGGATCGCCTCCGGCATGACGCTGCCGCAGCTGCGCCTGGAGCAGGAGAACATCACCTGCACCGGCGCGGCGATGCAGACCCGGATCACGACCGAGGACCCGGCGAACGAGTTCCGCCCGGACGTCGGCACGCTCTCGGCCTACCGCTCGCCGGGCGGGCCCGGGGTACGCCTGGACGGCGGGACCGTGCACGTCGGGGCCGAGGTCTCGGCGCACTTCGACTCGATGCTGGTCAAGCTGACCTGCCACGGGCACGACTTCGCCAACGCCGCCCGCCGGGCGCGGCGCGCGATCGCCGAGTTCCGGATCCGCGGGGTGGCGACGAACCTGCCGTTCCTGGCCGCGGTGCTCGAGGATCCGGACTTCCAGGCCGGCCGGGTGACCACGAGTTTCATCGAGGAGCGCCCGGAGCTGCTGCGCGCCCGGCCGTCGGCGGATCGGGGCTCCCGGATCCTGCACTACCTGGCCGAGACCACGGTGAACAAGCCCAACGGCGAGCGGCCCGAGGTCGTCGAGCCGGTGGACAAGCTGCCCGCCGTCGACCTCGAGGCCGACGCTCCGGACGGGTCGGCGCAGCTGCTGCGCTCGCTCGGGCCGGAGCGGTTCGCCGCGCGGTTGCGCGAACAGACCGCGGTCGCGGTCACCGACACCACGTTCCGCGACGCGCACCAGTCGTTGCTGGCGACCCGGGTCCGGACCCGCGACCTGCTCGCGGTGGCCCCGCACGTGGCGCGGTCGATGCCACAGCTGCTGTCGCTGGAGTGCTGGGGCGGCGCGACCTACGACGTGGCGCTGCGGTTCCTGGCCGAGGACCCGTGGCAGCGCCTGGCCGCGATCCGCGAGGCCGCTCCGAACATCTGCACCCAGATGCTGCTGCGCGGGCGCAACACAGTCGGCTACACCCCGTATCCGACCGAGGTGACCGATGCGTTCGTCGCCGAGGCCGCGGAGACCGGGATGGACATCTTCCGGATCTTCGACGCGCTCAACGACATCTCCCAGATGCGCCCGGCGATCGATGCCGTGCGCTCGACGGGGACGGCGCTGGCCGAGGTCGCGCTCTGCTACACCGCGGACCTGTCGGACCCGGCCGAG
>JAKDNL010000413.1 GCA_030451825.1 Pseudonocardia sp.
CCCAGCCTGCCCGAGCCCGACGCGACTCTTCGTTCCGTTGTTCCTCGACCGCCGGCCGGGTCGTGGTTCATCGACCGCTGCAGCATGGCCTCGAACGCCGCCGGCCGTTCCCTGGCGCTCTGTCGGAGCACCTCGGCGCGGAGCCGGCGGCTGGCCTCGCGGTCGCCGAGCTCGGCGACGTGGGCGAACGCACGGCGCACGTGGACGGTCTCGCCCTCCCACAGCGTCGGGTCGGACCCGGCGTCCTTGTAGGCCCGGTCCTCCCGAAGCTCCGCCCAAGTGCAAAGTAGGGCGCGTGATCGCCGCCGGTCCCTGCGGTGCGGGGAGGCTGCGTGATTGCCGGAACCAAGACTGGGTCGGGGTCCGCCCCTGGGATCCGGGCCGCACTCTATGCGCGCTGCGGGACCGTGTATCCGCGTCGAACAGGCCGATCGCGACGGGCCTGTCATGCTCGGTCGGTGGTCGAAATCGTCGCCGTGGTGGTCGGTCTGGTGGCGCTGACGGCGGTGGTCCGTGCGGGGGCGCGTCGGCTCGGTGTTCCTGACCCCATCGCGCTGCTGGTGGTGGGCACCGGGGTGTCGTGGGTGCCGGGGGTCCCGCTGAACCCGGGGCGCCTCACGGCGTGTTCGCGGCCGGGCGGATCATCAACCCCGACACCGCCCGCTCGCAGCTCCTGGGCGGGATGACCATGGGCCTGTCGATGGCCCTGCACGAACAGAGCGTGCTCGACCCGCGTTTCGGCCACGTGATCAACCACGACCTGGCGAACTACACGTCACCGCCCACGCCGATGTCGGCGTGATGGAGGCCGAGTGGATCGACGAGGAGGACCCCTACGTCAACCCGATGCCAGTGTGGCCGCACCGCGAGCACACGATCCCGTCGGGCGCTTCGCGACCAGGTCCTGCGCGTCCTTGTCGAGGTAGAAGAACCGCTCCACCTTTGCGGCTGGCAGCTCGGTGAGCTTGTCCGGCCCGTTTTCGGCAGTGTGGGTCCTGGTCTCGTCCTGTCCGGTGGCAATGGCTGGGGCGGTGAGGACAGGCGGCTCCTCCAGTCCGCCGGTCGCCGCGCGCCCGGGAGGGGTTCGGAGCGGACGCGACCGCGTCCCTGGCCGCGGGGCCGCTCCTGAGCGCGTTCCGAGGTCGCTGTGCGGGGCGGCCGTCTGGGCGGGACGGTAGGCACGTGACTGTTCGCCGGACCGACGGGCCCCGCTGCATCGAGGTGCGCGGCGCCCGGGTCAACAACCTGCAGAACCTGTCGGTAGACCTGCCGCTGGGCCGGTTCGTCGCGCTCACCGGGGTGTCCGGGTCCGGCAAGTCGTCGCTGGCCATGGGAGTGCTCTATGCGGAGGGATCCCGCCGGTACCTGGACGGTCTGCCGACGTTTACCCGCCGGCGAATCAGCCAGGAGACCCGGCCGGACGTCGAGTCGGTCGGCTACCTGCCGGCGGCGCTCGCGCTGCGTCAGCGCCCGCCCGTGCCGGGCCCGCGCTCCACGGTGGGCACGATGACCGAGGTGCTGGCGGTGCTGCGGCTGGCGATGTCCCGGCTCGGCACCCACCCGTGTCCGAACGGGCATCCGGTGCCGGCCTCGCTGCAAGCCTCGGTCACCGAGCTGATGACGTGCCCGACCTGCGGTGCCACCGCGGCGCTGCCGAGCGCGGAGTCGTTCGCGTTCAACACCCTCGGGGCCTGCCCGACCTGCGAGGGGCTCGGCATCACCCAGCAGGTTGACGAGGCGACGCTGGTGCCCGACGAGGACCTGAGCATCGACGACGGCGCTGTCGCCCCGTGGCGGATGCTCGGCCGCCAGCACATGTCGCTGATCGCGCGCGAGCTCGGCGTCCGCACCGACGTCGCATACCGGGAGCTCTCCGAGGACGAGCGCGACATCGTGCTGCACGGCCCGGAGGTCACCAAGCACATCGTGATCCAGAGCGGCAGCGGACGGCCGTTCCCGCTGAACGCCGACTACGAGAACGCGACCCGCAGCGTGCAGATGATGGCTCGCTCCGACCGGTCCACCACCGGGCGCAAGTCAGCCGACCGGTTCCTCGTCTCCCAGGTTTGCCCCACCTGCCAGGGCAGCCGGCTCAGCCCGACCGCGCGGGCCTCCACCCTGGGCGGGCGCGACCTCGCCGAGATCTCCGCGCTCCCGCTGCGCGATCTGGACCAGCTGGCCGACGACGTCATCGCCGGAACTCCCGCCGACCTGGAGAAGGCCGCCGCGCAGCTGACCGGCGATCTGACCGACGCGGCCCGGCCGCTGCTCACCCTGGGGCTCGGCTACCTGTCGGCCGATCGGGCCGGGGGCAGCCTGTCCACCGGCGAGCGGCAGCGGATCTCGTTGGCCTCGACCGCCATGCGCCAGACCACCGGCATGCTCTACGTCCTCGACGAGCCCACCGTCGGGCTGCACCCGTCGGCCGTCGTCGGGCTGGTCGACGTGCTGGAGTCGCTGGTCGCCAGCGGCAACTCGCTGGTCGTGGTCGACCACGACGTCGGCGTCCTGGAGCGCGCCGAGCAGCTCGTCGAGCTGGGCCCGGACGCGGGCGCCGGTGGCGGGTGGCTGGTCGCCCAGGACACCCCCGAGCGGATCGCGGCGGACCCGGCGTCGCTGATCGGGCCGTACCTGTCCGGCCAGGCCCGCATCGTCGTCCGCGAGCGCAGGCCCCCGGATCCCGGCCTGGGGACGCTCGCCGTCGCGGTCACCGACCTGTACAACCTGCACAGCGTTCGGGCAGCGTTCCCGGCCGGCCGGATGAGCGTGGTTACCGGGGTCTCCGGTGCGGGCAAGACCGCGCTGGTGCTCGACTCGCTGGTGCCCGCGCTGCGCGCCCGTGTGGACGGAAGGCCGCTACCGGGTCACGTCGTGTCGCTGGACCCGGCCGGGATCACCCGGACCGTGCTGGTCGACGCCACCCCGATCGGGGCGAACGCCCGCTCCACCCCGGCGACCTACTCCGGCGCGTTTGACGAGATCCGCCGGATGTTCGCCCGCACCGAGGAGGCCCGCCGCCGTGACTGGGACGCTGGCCGGTTCTCCTACAACACCCCGGCCGGCCGGTGCCCGGACTGCGAGGGCTTGGGCGAGCTGGCGCTGGATCTGCAGTACCTGCCGGACCTGCCGATCCCGTGCCCGACCTGCAAGGGGCGCCGCTACACCGACGACACCCTGCAGGTGAGATTGGGCGAGCACTCGATCGCCGACGTGCTGGCGCTCACCGTGGCCGAGGCCCGCGGCGCGCTGTCCGGCAGCGCCCGGCTGGCCCGCATCCTGGAAAGCGTTGACGACGTCGGACTCGGCTACCTCACCCTCGGCGAGCCGACCCCGCAGCTCTCCGGTGGCGAGGCGCAAAGGCTGCGGCTGGCCACCGAGCTGCGGCGCGGGCAACGGGGCACGCTGTTCGTGTTTGACGAGCCCACCGTCGGCCTGCACCCGCGGGACGTGGCCACCCTGCTCGGCGTGTTCTCCGAGCTCGTCCGCTCCGGCGCGACGGTGATCGTCGTCGAGCACGACCTGGACCTGATCGCCAACGCCGACCACATTGTCGACATGGGGCCCGGTGGCGGTGACGAAGGCGGCCGGGTGGTCGCGGCGGGATCGGTGGAGGACATCCGAAGCTCGACGGCGTCGGTCATCGGCGGGTCGCTCGACCGTCACCTGTCCCGGGCCGTCGATGCAGCCCACACCCCACCAGATCACGAGCACTGACCCCACCAACGTCAGTGTGTCCGGCGCGCGGGGTCAGCCGCCCGAGCACCCCACCGAACTCGCAGCGAGAGGACACGACCACGGCCGCGACGACCGCCACCACCGGGGTGAGTCGGGTAGGAAGCACCCGGCCGAAATCCGGGTACCGGTCGCCGACCCTACGCGGCCCTGCGCGAAGGCGTCGCGGATGCCTGGTCCGCGACGTTCGGGTCCTGGCCTGGATGCTCGGGGGTCGATGGCCGGCGCGGGAGAACCCGCCGGTCAGCCGGCCGGTATGGTCCGTACCGCCTCGGTGAGGCTGTCGAGGTCGACCGGACCGCGATGGAGCCGCCCGTTGAGGAACAGCGCGGGTGTGCCCGGGACACCGCTCGCCTCCCCGCTGGCCAGGTCCCGCTCCACCCGCTCGCGATGGTCGCGGGCACGGTAGCCGATCGCTCCCGCATCCGGCAGGCCCAGCCGCTGGGCGTAGCGCGCGAGGTCGTCCTCGGTCAGCCGGTCCTGGTGGCTGTAGAGCAGCTCGTGCATCACCCAGAACTGGCCCGCGTCGGCGGCGGCTTCGGCGGCCAGCGCGGCCGGCCCCGCGTGCGGGCGGAAGCACCCCGAGAGTCAATTTCGTTTCGTCACTAACGTTATTAACGAAACAGATTGACGAAAACGGTATGACGTAATAAGATGGTGGGTATGAGCGACATCGAGCACCCGGCCGGCGGCGGAAACGCCAGCGACGAGCGCGCGGAGGTGTGCCAGTTCCCGACCGGGTCCGACGAGGTGTGTGGGCGGCCGGTCGAGCGCACCGGTGGGGTCGGGCGGCCCGCCCGGTACTGCGATCTGCCGGAGCACACGCGGGCGAAGGCGTTCGCCGCGCGGCGGGCGTTCGAGCGGACCGGCGCCGGCGGCGGGACCGGTTCGGTGGTGCCCGGCGTGGACGAGGAGGCCCTGGCGGCGCGGCCAGTCTCGGATGGGCGGGTGACCCTCGGGGTGCTGCTGGCCCGGTTCGGTGAGGAGGCCACCGCGCAGCGCCAGGTCGAGACCGAGCGGGCCGAGCGGATGGCGCAGCTACTGGCGCGTGCCGAGCAGCTGGCCGCGACCGCGACCGACCCGGACGCCGCCGGCTACGAGGTGGACCAGGCCCGCCGGGAAGCCGGTACCCAGGTCGCGGCGGCGGAGAGCGCGCAGGCCGCCGCTGAGCGGGCCGCGCGTGAGCAGGCCCGTCGGGCGGAGCGGGAGGCCGAGCTGCGGGAGCAGGCCGATGCGGCCGCCGAGGAGGCGCTCACCGACACCGAGGTTGCGCGCGTCGACGCCGAGCAGGCCCGCGCCGAGCTGGACCAGCTGCGGGAGCAGACGGCCGCGGAGATCGCCGAGGTGCGGGAGACGGCCGAGCGGGACCGTCGCGACGTCGAGACCGAGCGGGACCGGGTGCTCGCCGAGCGCGCGGAGCAGTCCCGTGAGGAGATCGCGGCCGCCCGGGCCGACGCTGATGCACGGGTCCAAGCCGCCCAAGACGCAGCCGAGCAGGCGCGCCGGGACGCCGAGACGCAGGTGCAGGCGGCGCAGCGCAAGGCCGCAGAGGACACCGCGGCCGCGCAGACCGCGGCGGCCGAGGAGGTGCAGACCGCGCAGCAGCGGGCGGGCGAGGCGGCCGAGGCGCGCACTCGAGCCGAGGCCGGGCAGGCGGCCGCGGACCGGCGGGCCGAGGAGGACCGCACCGTCGCCGAGCGTCTCCGCGCGGAGCTGGAGCAGCTGCGCACCGACCACCGCGCCGAACTCGACCAGATGCGCCAGGAGGCCCGCGAGGAACGCGCCGCGCTGCGCGCCGAGGCCGCCGAACAGCGGCGCGCCCTGCTCGCCGCCCGGGACGCCCGGGACCAGGAGGAGGACGAGCCGGGTACCGAGGCGCGGGGTGACGACGACGAGCGGGGCGCCCAGACGGGCACGCGGCGCCGTGGTCGCCGGGCCGGTGGCGGGGACACGTCGGCCTGACCCCCTACGAGGCTGTGTGAGGTAGCCACGGCGATGCATCGGTGATGGCCGCGTGGTCAGGAGTGGGAGTGAGAGCCCAGGGGCTCGGGTGTGGTCGCGCCGTCACCGCGAGACGATGGGCGCCAGGCCGCCGGCCTCGGCGGCGAGGAGCTGCCCGGCGATGCCCCGGAACCGCGCGGCGGCGTCGGCGGGGTCGTGGCCGGGCATCAGGGCGGCGGTCAGCTCGGGGAGCGACCACGTGATGACCACGCCGTGGCGGGCGAGATAGAGCCCGACGGCGCGGATCCGGTGCCGGTCGCCGGTGTCGAGCCAGGCGTAGGCGAGGAGTTGCCAGAGCCAGCGGCCGACCCGGTGTAGGTCGCGGGCGCTGGCGACGGTCTTCACGTCGAGGAGCGTGGTCCCGCCCCGGTTGGCCGAGTCGGGCGGGGTGAGGAGGTCGCCGTCGGCCCAGTGCTCGACGAACACCGGTCCCGGGGTGCCGCCCTGCAGCCGCGCGAGGGCGCCGACGCTGTCGGCCCGCGCGGTCAGCTCGACGAGCTCGGCGACCTGGCCGTCGGGGACGGCGGCGAGGAGCGTGTCGACGGTCGTGGCCGGGTCGGCCCACCGGGCCGCAGAGGCGTCGGTGAGCCGCCCGCCGCGGTAGGCGGATTCGAGGTCGGTGAGCACGACGCAGGCCCGCGCGAGGACGGCCTCGGCGCCGCGGGTCCCGGCCCGGCCGGGTGGCGTGTGCGCGGCGAGGTAGGCGACCAGGCGGCGGGCGAGGTCGGTGACGAGGTCCGGG